>VERO01000229.1 GCA_018882625.1 Phycisphaerales bacterium
GGAAGGTCCAGCGGCTGGATGCCCAGCGGGAGGGCGTACCCGTCCAGCACGGCGCGAGGGAGGTCGGCGCGGATCTTGTGCTCCCGCATCGCCCCAGTCTAGGGGGAGGCCGGCGCGGAAAGAACACCCTTGTCCCAGGCGTCGCCGACGCGGCCGAGCAGCCCGATCCATTCGGAGTACTCGTACGGGACGCCGCGCGCATCATGCAGCGCACGGACCTGCCCGTGCAGCCGCTCCATGAGGTCTGGCTGCCAGGACTGGGCCGCCCGGTCGCAGAAGTACACGCGGCAGCCTGAAGGCCTCGATGCGTGCGCGCCGCAGAGCCCGTCGCGCAGCAGGGGACATGTCAGGGACTCGAGCGCCCCTGACCGCGCCGCGGCAGCGGGCAGCGGGTCGCCGCGCCTCACAAGGTCCATCCACGTCCATGCGGCCTCGAGGCCGGTCAGGTAGAGGCGGTGCCCATGCTCGCGGAACGCGCAGCAGCGACCCGAGGCGAGGCAGATCGGTCGTTGCCGACGCACGGCCTCCGCAACCTCGCTGTGCATCGCGCGGATCGCGAGGTCCACATCAGGATCGGCGGCTGCACGCCACCAGGCGCAAATGTCCAAGTCAGCGTCCATCGCACCCGCCAGCGGCGCGCACGCGCCGCAACGCTGCGCAGTGGCGCAGCCCGGGCGGGGGCGAGCTCACCACGGCGCGTCCGCGTTGTCGGCGCAGTCGCGGTCGCGCTGGATGCGGATCTGCTCCACCGGGATCAGCGGCCCCGAGTCCATGCCGGGGCACGGCGTGCGCCGGCGTGCGGTGTCCCACGCGCGCCGGCTCTTGAGGTTCTCGTCCCAGAACGGCCAGGTGCGGCACTGCACGGGACGCGACCGGTACACGCGGCACAGCGCCTTGCCCGGCTGCGTGGTGCGGTCCAGGAAGACGCAGTCGAAGCCGTGCTCGGTGCGGCTCTCCTGGAGCGACCAGCGCCCGTCGATCGTGCGCGCATGAGTGCGCAGGAACTCCTCGTGCGGCATCCCGAGGTCCTCGGCCATGGCGCGGCCCTCGGCCTCCGTGAACCAGACGGCGCCCTCGCCTCCGGTGCAGCAGTTGCCGCACTGGGTGCACGAGAACCGCAGCCCGTCGCGGTACCAGGGGTCGTCGCGACTGGAGCCGCTCAACGCAGGGGTTCCTCGCGCCAGCGCCTACTCGGCATCCGCGCCCGAGTCGGCCTCGCCAGCATCGCCCTCGGATGGCACGCCGCCCTCGCCCGCGTCGTAGATGTACGTCTCGGGCTGCGCGCCTCCGGAGTCGCTGATGGTGGTGGCCACCCCCACGCGCTCGGCGCCGAGCGCCTCCGCGTGGTAGGCCGCCTCCTGGAGTGCCTCCTCGTCGCTCTCCTCGGTGCCCCATGGCTCCTCGACGAGCTTGGCGAGCCGCATCTCCTTGTACGGCTTGAAGCCGGTGCCTGCGGGGATGAGGTGGCCGAGCAGGACGTTCTCCTTCAGTCCGAGCAGGTTGTCGACGGCACCCTTGAGCGCCGCCTCGGTGAGGACCTTGGTGGTCTCCTGGAAGCTTGCGCCCGACAGGAAGCTCTCCGCCTGCAGCGACGCCTTGGTGATGCCCAGCAGCAGCGTCCGTCCCGAGGCCGGCTTGGGCTTGCGGGTGCGCGCGATCTCCTTGCCCGACTTCTCGGCAAGCGTGTTCGCCTCCTTGATCTCGTCGCGCGAGTACAGCTGGCCGCGCACGAGCGTGGTGGAGCCGGGATCCTCGACGCGGAGCATCTTCGAGATGCGCTCGTTGGTGTCGCGGAAGTGGAACCGCTCGACCACGTCGTTGGGCAGCAGGTCCGTGTCGCCGGGGTTGGTGACGCGCACCTTGCTGAGCATCTGCCGCAGGATCACCTCGATGTGCTTGTCCGCGATGGGCACGCCCTGCGCGCGGTACACGTTCTGGATCTCGGTGAGCATGTAGCGGTACAGCTCGTTCTCGCCCTTGATCGCCAGGATCTCGCCCGGGGTGAGCGGGCCTTCCGTGAGTGGGTCGCCGGCGCCGACGACATCGCCCGTGTGGACGAGGAGTCGCTTGCCCTGCGGGACATAGTGGTCCTCGGAGAGCTCGCCGCCGCCCTCGGCGTGCACGCGGATGGTCATCTTGCCGCGGCGCTCGTTGGGGAGCAGCTCGACGCGTCCCGGGATGCGCGCGAGGACCGCCGGGTCCTTGGGCTGCCGCGCCTCGAAGATCTCGGTGACGCGCGGAAGGCCTCCGACGATGTCGGCCGAGCGTGCGGCCTCCTTCGGCGTGAACGCGATCCGCTGGCCTGCCTCGATCCGGTCGCCGTCCTTGGCCTCGATGTGGGCGCGGGCGGGAAGGTGGTGCAGGTCAAGCACGTGTCCCGCATCGTCCTCGATGGTGATGCGCGGGTGCTTCTCGCCCTTGTGCTC
Source organism: Phycisphaerales bacterium (assembly GCA_018882625.1). Lineage (GTDB taxonomy): Bacteria > Planctomycetota > Phycisphaerae > Phycisphaerales > SM1A02 > ZLKRG44. Next base: position 2,427 of record VERO01000229.1, read on the forward strand.
GGTGACGATGAGCTCCTCGTTCGCGCCCTTGCGGTCGACGCGGACGGTCTCGCCCTCCTCGATGTCCCGGAAGCGGACGACGCCGCTCTTCTCGGCGAGGATCGGCGCCACGTGCGTGTCCCACTCGATGACGGACTGGCCCTTCTTGACGGCGCTTCCGGGCGCGGCCATGAGGATCGAGCCGTAGGGCACCTTGAACTTCTCGAGCTCGCGTCCCTTGGGGTCGAGCACGCGCACCTCGCCGGTCTTGCGCAGCGCGACCATGCGCGGGCCGCCCTCGCCCGAGGTCGTGACCTCTCCGCAGTCGCGGTACTCCACCGTGCCTGCCTGGCTGGCCTTCCACTGGTTCTCCGTGGTGGCGCTGAAGGCGATGCCTCCCGTGTGGAAGGTGCGCATCGTGAGCTGGGTGCCCGGCTCGCCGATGGACTGCGCGGCGATGATGCCCACCGCCATGCCCTGCTCGACGGCCTTGCCCGTCGACATGTCCATGCCGTAGCACTTCGCGCAGATGCCGCGCGCGGTCTGGCAGGTGAGGGGGCTGCGGACCGTCACTGACGGGACGCCCAGCGCCTCGATGCGCTGGGCCTTCTCCACCGTGATGATCTCGTTGCGCGCCACGATGAGCGCGTCAGTCCGCGGGTCGATGATGTTCGCGCAGCTCACGCGGCCCTTGAGGATCTCGCGCAGCGGGACGTCGATCTCCTCGCCCTTGTAGACGGGCTCCTTGTCGATGCCGTCGAGCGTGCCGCAGTCGTCCTCGATCACCACGACCGACTGCGCCACGTCGCAGAGCTTGCGCGTGAGGTAGCCGGAGTCGGCGGTCTTGAGCGCCGTGTCGGCGAGGCCCTTGCGGGCGCCGTGCGTCGACGAGAAGTACTCGAGCACGTTCAGGCCCTCGCGGAAGTTCGAGATGATCGGGGTCTCGATGATCTCGCCGCTCGGCTTGGCCATGAGGCCGCGCATGCCCGAGAGCTGCTGCATCTGGTTCTTGTTGCCGCGCGCGCCCGAGTCCATGAACAGGTACACGGGGTTGATGTAGCGGCCGTCGCGGTCGCCGCTGACGCCGGGCAGCGCGTCACGCCGGTCGGTCTTCAGCGCCTCGATGAGGCTGGTCGAGAGGAGCTCGCGGCACTTCGCCCACGCGTCGAGGACCTGGTTGCGGCGCTCGTCGTCGGTGATGTTGCCGTCCTCGTAGTTGCGCATCGCCTTGTCGACGCGCTTCTGCGTCTCGGTGATGAGCTTGACCTTCTCCGGCGGCAGCCGGAGGTCCGTGATGCCGAAGGACAGCCCTGACGTGGTGGACGCCTTGAAGCCGGTCTCCTTCATGCGGTCGAGGAGGTCGATCGTGGCGCCCTTGCCCTTGCGCGCGAAGGTGTCGTCGATCACGCGCGCGGCGCCCTTCTTGCCGAGCGTGCAGTTGTAGAAGGGCATGCCGTCCGGCAGGATCTCGCTGAAGATGATGCGTCCCACCGTCGTGACGATGCGCCGCGACGCGGGCATCGCCTTGGGCGCGTCGCCCTGGCCTCCGACGACCTCCGCGAAGCGGGAGAGCCGCACGGAGACGGGGTCATGCAGGCCGACCGTGCCCATGTCGTGGGCGAGCAGCGCCTCGTGCACGTCCTTGAAGGCCGGGAGCCGGCCCTGCGGGGGCTCCTTCGCGAGGTCGCCGTGCGCGAGCGTGAGGAAGTACACGCCCATCACGATGTCCTGCGAGGGGCTCACGATCGGGTTGCCGTTGGCGGGGCTGAAGATGTTGTGCGTGGACATCATCAGCACCTGCGTCTCGACCTGCGCCTCGACCGACAGCGGCAGGTGGACGGCCATCTGGTCGCCGTCGAAGTCGGCGTTGTAGCCCGTGCACACCAGCGG
>VERO01000230.1 GCA_018882625.1 Phycisphaerales bacterium
CGGCAAGGTGATCTGGGGCATCGCCGCGTTCTACATCTGCTGCACGGCGCTGCGTCTCGCGCGCTTCAACGTGGAGACCGTGTCTCACGCCGAGGAGGACCACCGCAACTTCCGGGGGCTCCCCTCGCCTGGCGCCGCCGGTGCCGTCGCGAGCCTCATCATCCTGCACCAGCACCTGTGGGTGACGAAGTTCAATGAGATTGCGCCACCAGGATTCGGGGCAACCTCAAGCCTGGCGATCCCGATCGTGACGATGTTCTGCTCGGCCGCGATGGTGTCGCGCCTGCGCTACGCGCACATCATCAACCGCTACCTGCGCGGGAAGCGCAGCTTCGCGTATGTCGCATGGATCGTGGCGCCGATCGTGCTCGCGATCTGGTGGTTCCAGATCACGCTCGCGGTGCTGTTCACGGCCTACCTGCTCAGCGGGCCGATCCTCACGATGATGTCGCGCGGCAGGCCGCGCCACGGGCTCGCCGCCAGCGAGCCGTTGACTGGCGCGGCCGGACAGCGGCCTCAGCCACCTGCGCCCTGATCGGACGGCTCGGGAGTGCGCGACTTCGCGCCGCGTCCGCGCTTGGCCTGCCACTCGGGCGTGCCGGGCGCGCCGGGCATGCGCGCGTCGCGCTCGACGGGGATCAGGTCCACGGCCACCGGATAGTGGTCGCTCGCATGCCCCGAGGGAGCCTTGTCAGTCCGCCAGTTGTAGGCATCGCCGGGGTGGAGCGTGGACAGCACGACGTAGCTGTCGGGGACAAGCTCGTTCGAGAGGCCCTCGCTGACGAGGATGAAGTCGATGGCGCGGCCTGACTCGTGGGTGATGAAGCGGTCGCGGATCTGGTCTGCGGTGACCTTGCCCTCGATCCACGGGCGCCAGTCGTAGGCATTGAGCAGGCCGGCGCGGTCGTACATCTTCCGCGCCTCCTTGGTGGCCGTGGCGTTGAAGTCGCCCATGACCGCAAGGTTGCGTGCGGGGTTCGCGGCAAGCTCCCCCTTGACGGCTTCGATGATGCGCGCGGCCTCTGCCTCGCGCTGCTCGTTGAAGGCATCGCCGCCTGCCTTGTGGTGGATGCCGATCACCACCAGCTCGTATCCGCCAGGCAGCACGGCAGTCGCGCGGACCGGAATGCGCTGGTACCGGAAGCCGTCGCCCGATGGCTTGTCGAGGAGACGAGCGTCCTTCAGCGGGAAGCGCGAGAGCACCGACTGCTCGACGCCGCGCGCATACTCCGCATCGAAGCTCTCGAGATGGTCGTACCCGAGCCCCTTGAGGTAGGTGTCGCGGAACCACGCGAGCGCCTCGCGAGACTCGATCTCCTGCAGCACCAGGATGTCGGCGTCGAGACGCCGGATCGCCTCCGCGAGCGCCGTGCAGCGCTCGGCAGGTGTCGCCTGCGTGATGTCCTCGTTCTCGCCGGTCAGCGCCGGGTCATCGACATGGTCGAAGAGGTTCAGCATGTTGTAGGAGGCGAGACGCACGGCACCTTTCGCGCGGGCAGGCGGATCCTTGACTCCGTAGTGGAATCCCGCCGGCCTGTTGCGCGTGCGGGAGCCCGCATTGCCCGCCTGGCCTGTGCCGCCCTTCTGGCCCTGGGGCCCGTCCTTCGAGCCCGCAGCGGCGCCTCCAGCGGCCTTCGGGGGCGCGCCCGGCGTCGCCGCAGCGCCTTGCCCGAGCGCACGTGGCGCACCAATCCCCACGCACAGGACCAACGCCAGCACCGCGAGAGCACGCACGCCGAGGATCGCCTTGAGCATCGACGGAGTGTACGCGTCGCGGCTATGCGCCCCTACGATCGCGCCTCCATGCCGATCGTCCCGAGCAAGCGGCAGTTCCAGGCCTACATCGAGCGCGTCACGCGGGAGCGCAAGGACCGGAGCGGCGGGCGCACGCAGGTCTCGAGGCATGGCCCCGCACGAAGCCTCGCACGCTCCCGCTCAGCGCTCCAGCTGATCGTGGCGTTCCTGGGGCTGACGCGCGGATCGCGCCGGATCCTTGCGCTGGCGCTGTCGACGGTGACGGTCTCGACCGCCCTCGCGCTCGTGCCCCCCGCGGCGACGAAGGTGGCCGTCGACTACTGCTTCGAGGCACGGCCGCTGCCTGGCGCGCTGCGCTCGCTGCTGCCTGCATCGTGGACTGCGCTCGACACCCCGTCAGGCCTGCTCGGCATCCTCGCCATCGGCATGGTGGCGATGGCCGCAGTCTCCACCGTCGTGGGCATGACCGGCCGCTGGCAGGCCACCCGTCTCGTCAAGCGCATCCAGAACTCGCTGCGCCGGCGCGCGTTCTCGCATGCGGCGCGTCTGCCGCTGCACCGCGTGCACGAGCTCCGCTCAGGCGGGCTGGTGTCCATGCTGCGCGAGGATGCGGGAGGCGTGGGCGACCTGGTCTTCAGCCTGCTCTACAACCCCTGGCGCGCGGTGATCCAGCTCGGAGGAAGCCTGGCGGTGCTGGCCTGGACAGACTGGCGCCTGCTGATCGGCGCCGCCGCGCTGCTGCCGCTCGTGTGGGTGACCCACCGCACGTGGATCGGCCGGATCCGTCCGATGTTCCGCGACATGAAGGCCACCCGTGACCGCATCGACTCGCATGCGACGGAGGTCTTCGGCGGCATGCGCGTGGTGCGCGGATTCGCGCGCGTGCGGAGCGAGGTGGGGCGCTACGCAGGCACCGGCCACCTCATGTCGCGGCAGGAGATCCGCACCTGGTGGTGGTCGCGCGGGATCGACGTCTCGTGGGCGCTCCTGATCCCAGGCGCGAGCGCCGCGCTGCTCTGGTACGGCGGCCGCCAGGTGATCGAGGGGCAGCTCACGCCAGGCGACCTCGTCATGTTCCTCGCGTACGTGGTGATGCTGCTGGGCCCGATCGAGACGCTCGCCTCGAGCGCCACGGCGTTCCAGACCAATCTTGCGGGGCTCGACCGGCTGCTCGACCTCACCAGCGAGCCCGCGGAGATGCCCGACAGGCCCGGCGCGCGCACGCTGCGGCGGCAGGATGTGCAGGGCGCAGTCACGCTGGAGTCGGTGTGCTACCGCTACCCGGGAAGCGAGAGGCTGGTGCTGGAATCCGTCTCGATGCATGTGCCGCCCGGATCGGTCGTGGCGCTCGTCGGCCGCTCAGGCAGCGGCAAGACCACGCTGTGCAACCTTGTGGCGCGCTTCTTCGATCCGGTCGGGGGCCGCATCCTGATCGACGGCCGCGACCTTCGGGATGCGACGCTCGAGAGCTGGCGTGCGATGCTGGGCATCGTCGAGCAGGATGTGTTCCTCTTCGATGGCACGATCGCGGAGAACATCGCGTACGCCGACCGCAGTGCCCCCATGGAGGCGATCGCCGACGCGGCGCGCGCCGCACATGCGGCAGAGTTCATCGAGGCGCTGCCCAAGGGGTACGACACCCCGATCGGCGAGCGCGGCGTGAAGCTCTCAGGCGGACAGCGGCAGCGGCTTGCGATCGCGCGCGCGCTGCTGGCGCAGCCGCGCATCCTGATCCTGGACGAGGCCACCAGCAACCTCGACACCGAGAGCGAGCAGCTCATCCAGGCCGCGCTGGCGCGGCTCATGCGGGACCGCACCACATTCGTCATTGCGCACCGGCTCAGCACGATCCGCCACGCCGACCTGATCGTCGTCCTCGAGGGCGGGCGCATCGCCGAGATGGGCACCCACGATGACCTGATGGCGCGCAGCGGCCGCTACCGCGAGATGGTCACGCTGCAGACGAGCCCTGCGCAGGAAGGCCAGACACACGGCCCCGCCACTCACGCTGGCCCCGCACCGACAGCCACAGCGAGTGCCACTGGATCGCGGTGAGCATGGCAAGCCCGACGGGGTGCAGGAGCACGGCGCGCCACGAGTGGCCGAACGCGCGCCGGAGGATGATGCGGTGCGCGAGCTGCCCCACGAGCGCCGCCGCCGACAGCGCGGCGGGCACCGCTGGAACCGACAGGCCCATCGCCGCCGCGGCGATCGCCGCAGCCAGGATGGCCCATGCGGCCACCTGCCCCAGCACGTGCAGCGCGGTCACCAGCAGCAGGAGCCACGGCGATCCAAGCCCCTCGTACGCGTTCTTGGCGAAGCCCCGCCAGACCTGCGCGAGGCCCCTGTACATGCGCACCTCGGCGAGCGCAGTCCCGTCGAAGAGGTCGGTCCGCATCCCCGAGCGCCGGAACTCCCGCGGCATGCGGATCCCGTCATGCATGGTGCCGGGGAACCGCATGTAGCCGTCGATCGCCAGCCACGCCTCGCGGCGCGCGAACAGGAACTGGCCTATGCCTGCG
>VERO01000012.1 GCA_018882625.1 Phycisphaerales bacterium
CCAGCTGCACGGCCATGTGGCCCACGCCGCCGGCGCCGCCGTGGATGAGCACCGTCTGGCCCTTGGCCAGCTTGCCCTGGTCGAACAGCGCCTGCCACGCCGTCAGCGCCACGAGCGGCGTGGCGCCTGCATTCGTCATGTCGAGCCCGGCCGGCATGCGCGCCGCCTCGGATGCCTTCGCGATCGCGAACTGCGCATAGCCGCCGCCGCGGTTGAGCGCCACGTACGCGAACACGGGATCGCCCTTCCGGAACGTCGTGACTCCCTCGCCGACCGCTTCCACCTCGCCGGCGATGTCGAAGCCGAGCGTGGCGGGCATGGCGAAGTCGAGCCCGCCGCGGAACATGCCGGAGCGGATCTTCCAGTCGACGGGGTTCACCCCCGCGGCGCGCACGCGCACCAGCATCTCGCCAGCCGCCGGCGAGGGCCTCGGGGCGTCCTCGAAGACCAGCTTCGATGCATCGCCGTAGTCGTGCATGCGCACGGCCTTCATCGCCGCGTTCGCGTCGGGCTGCGCGGCATCGACCGGCTTCGTCTCGAGCGCCTCCAGCGTCCTCTTCGGGTTGATGATGAACCGCCCGGGCTTGTCCGGGATCGAATCCGCGTTCGCCTTCATGAGCGCGACCACTTCCGCCGGCTTCAGCCCCGGCTTCACCGCGAGGATCTTGGCGGCCAGGTTCGCCACCTGCGGCGCGGCCATGGAAGTGCCCGAGAAGGGAATCACGCGCCCGCCCGGCACCTTGCTGGGAATCCGGTACCCGTTGGCGTACAGCTCCACGTTCTCGCCGCTCGTGGTGAACGAAGTGAACCGGTCCTGGTCGTCGACCGCTCCGACCGTGATCAGGTTGGGAAGCCGCAGCCCGGCGGGCACGTACTCGGCGAAGTCCACGTTGTTGTCCTCGTTGCCGGAACCGGCGATGAAGAGCACGTCGGGGGCGGAGCGGATCGCCTGCTCAAGGCCGTCGCGGAGGGGCTTGAAGATCCGGCGGCTGAGTTCCGCGCGCTCCTCTGGGGTGGCGCCGACACCCTTCGAAGAAAGCATTTCCTCGACCATCCCGCGGCCGATGCGCCAGCTCATGTTGACCACGCGCGCATCCGCGGCCTTCAGGTAGGCCACCGACTGTCGGCATGACTCGCCCCAGCGCTGCCCGAACTCCACGGTGGGAGCCTCGTCCGGAATCTCCTTGTAGGGGAAGTTCTCCGTCACATGCAGGATGCGCGCGAAGGGATTGCCCGTGACCGCCACGCCCGCGACATGGGTGCCGTGGCAGTAGTTGCCGATCAGGCTCATGTCCTCGTTGAAGTCGCGCATCGCATCGTCCCGCAGGGCCCCGAAGTGTTGCTGGAAGCGCTGCACGCCGTCGTTCTGGATGCCTGCCTGCATGTCCTGCGACGCCGCGACGAAGTCGATGCACGTGGACTTGTCGCCCTTCAGTCCGTCGAGCGAGCAGAGTGGGCCGGTGGCGGGACGGCGGTCGAGGTCGAACGCGATGCCGTGGATGTCGTCGATGAAGCCGTTGCGGTCGTCGTCGAGGCCGTTGGGCTTCTCCGCAGGATTCGTCCAGAGCTGCTTCGGGAACAGATCGACGTCGACGCCCGTGTCCCAGATGCCGACCACGACGGGCGTGGCCTTCGCGGAATCCGGAAGCTCGACCAGTCGGCCGTTCCACTTGCTTGCGGCCACGGCGGCACCGGCGTTGGCATCGATGATCTCGCCGGCGACGGCGGCGATGTGCGGAAGCAGCGGAAGCCCGATGTCAAGCGTCTCCTTTCCCGTCAGCAGCGCCTCGGCAAGTCCTTGGTCCGCCTTGCCCTTGGCGTTCTCGATGAGGGGATCGAGGCTCGAGGCGAGCGACGACTCGATCAGCTCGCGGGTGAGCATCTGCGCCTGGCTGCGCACGCCGATCAGGTAGTCCTTGACCAGCTCGTAGGGCTGCGCGGCGAGGCGCTGCTTCAGGACCTCCTTGAACTTCGCGATGAAGGCAGGGCTTGCGGGATCCCCCGAAACCGCGAGGGCCGCGGCGCGGGCTCGCAGCACGCTGCCGTGCCGCGCGCGCGCCTCCGGCTTGGTCTCCAGCGCACCCGCACGGTCGGACCATTCGATGGCGCTCTTGAGGTCACCCTTGAGACTGTGGGCTTGTTTGATCAACTCGTAGCTGGCGCGGAGCGTCGTCGGATCGGAGATGTCGTACTGCTCGAGGTCGCCAAGCGCATTGGCCAAGACCTGATCGAGGATCGGGTTGAAGCGCGCGGGATCACCCAGGATCTCGAGGGTCGTGCCGCTGATCGCGTAGGTGTGCCGGGGAAGCTCGTCGGCGTTCGTCACCTTCCTCTTGCCGCCAGGGGCAGGCGGCGTGGGGCTGCGGTCGGATGCCGAGGAGCCTGACTGGATGGGATCGGATACGGCCATCGAGAGGTTCGCGGCGGCGGCGATCACGACCGCGCCAGCGAGAATGTGCAGCGAAGCCGATAGGCGGTGGAGACGGGTGCGCATGGTGGTTGGTCCGGGGATGGCGACGGGCGTCGATTCGGCTGTGCGAAGCGGGGCCCGACCGCTTCCTGCAGGCGTTGTACCCCAAGGGCGTTCCGGTGGCCGCGGTTGAAAATGAGGTTTCGCGGAATTTCACAAGAACACTACCATGCCCCCTTCATGGTCCCGGTGTCTCGCTCACGCGGGGCCATCGTTTCTACGAAGGACTGCACAGGAACCCCATGAGTGCCACCCGAACCGCCGTCTTCATGCTCTCTGCCCTGCTCGCCGCCCGTGCCGTCGCCAGCGGGCCCGCACCACAGTCATCTGGCGAGGCGGCAGGGTCGCAAGCCGCCGCTGCTGAAGCGCCGCTGCCGCGCCGCGCCGGACCGCTCGGCGTTGCACTGACGGCAATGCCCGACGGTCGACAGGAGGTGACTCAGGTGCAGCCTGGCTCGCCCGCGGAGCGTGCGGGTGTCCAGGCCGGGCTTGTGATCGATGCCGTGAACGGGCAGCAGATCCGCAGTCGCGAGCAGCTTGCCCAGGCCATGCAGCGCGTGAAGGCCGGCGAGACTGTGCAGCTGTCGCTCATGCGTGGCGACGAGCCTGTGACGACCATCGCGGTGAAGACCGAGCCGGCAGCCGAGAGGCTTGATGGCAGCACAGTGACCTACGGCAGCGTGCGAGTTCCGGCCGGCTACCGCCTGCGCACCATCGTCACCGAGCCAAAGGACTCGCCGCTTGCGAAGGACGGCAAGCTCCCCGCCTTCATGTACGTGTCAGGCATCATCTGCGACACCATCGACCGGCCGATGCAGCCGGATGCGGTCGACACGCGCATTGTGCACGCGATGGCGGACGCGGGCTTCATCACCATGCGCGTGGACAAGCCGGGCGTGGGCGACAGCGAAGGCCCGCCATGCAGCGAGATCGACCTGCAGACCGAGCTCGCCGGATACTCGGCGGCGCTGAAGCAGCTGTCGGAGATGCCGGGCGTCGACCCCTCGCGCCTCTACGTCTTTGGCCACTCGATGGGCGGCGTGCTCGCCCCGTACCTCTCCAAGTCGGTGCCGGTCCGCGGCACGATCGTGTATGGCACGCTCGCGCGCACCTGGTTCGAGTACCAGCTCGAGAACGTGCGTCGCCAAGCGGCCATGCAGCCGGGCGTCACGGAAGCCCAGATCACGGAGGCCGTGCTGGCCGAGGCGAAGTCGAGCGCGATGATCCTTGTCGAGAAGAAGACCTTAGGCGACGTGTGGGCGCGCTGGCCCGAGCTCAAGCAGCCGACCCAGGGAATCATGCTCGACGAGAACCACATGTCCACAAGGAGCATGCCGTTCTTCCACCAGCTGCAGGACCTGAATCTGGCGCAGGCATGGGCCGAGTCGACTGGCGCCGTGCTTGCCGTCTACGGCGAGTACGACTGGGTGACGTCCGAGGCTGACCACAGGAAGATCGCCGACATCGTCAACGCGCGCGAGAAGGGCGCGGGCACCGTGCTCGTCCGGCCCCGTGCGGATCACGCCTTCACCCTGCATCCGAGCATGGGCTCGAGCTTCACGGCGATGGGCCAGGGCGAGTTCGACCGCGATCTGACCGTGGAGATCCTCAACTGGATCGCATCGGTCGAGGGACGCGAGCCCGCCGCTGCATCGCAGGCACGGGACGACGGACCTGCGGCAGCGCTGCGCACGTGGACGCGGCTCGCGACGGAGCGCTACCCCGGCAAGCAGGACGACATCTTCTTCGTCGATGAGAAGGTCGGGTGGTACGGCAATGGCGCGGGCAAGGTGTTCCGAACGCAGGACGGCGGCGACTCGTGGACGAAGGTCTGGGAGCAGCCCGGGACCTTCGTCCGGTGCCTCGCGTTCCTGGACGAGAAGGTCGGCGTGCTCGGCAACATCGGACCGGGCTACTTCCCTGGCGTGACCGACACAGTGCCCGTGTACCGCACCGAGGATGGCGGCTCCACGTGGACTCCGGTCACGGCCATCGAGGGAGATCCGGTGGTTGGGCTGTGCGCATTCGACATCGTCGACGTGCCGTTCATCAATGCGGGCACGCTCGACCGCCGTCCCCGCATCGTGGGCGTGGGACGGGTCGGCGGCCCGGTGGCCTACATCTGGTCGGACGATCTGGGCAAGACTTGGAAGCAGGGCAAGCTGCCCGAGTCCGCCGCGATGGCCTTCGACGTCAAGTTCTTGGACGAGAAGCGAGGCTTCATCGCATCAGCGACGAGTGCGGATGTGGCGCAGGCCAATGCGACCATCCTGGCGACGGAGGACGGTGGCGCGACGTGGGAGGAGGTCTACCGGTCACCGCGCACCTGGGAGATCACGTGGAAGTTCTCGTTCCCCGACGCGGAGACGGGCTACTGCACCATCCAGTCCTATGACCCCGACCCGAGTGCATCGCAGCGGTTCGTGGCAAAGACCGACGACGGCGGGCGCTCATGGCACGAGATGCCGCTGACGGACGACCACAAGGTCCGCGAGTTCGGGATCGCGTTCCTTGATGCGGACACGGGGTTCGTTGGCGCCACGCCGCACGGATTCGTCACTGTGGATGGCGGAATCAGCTGGCACGCCGCGGAGTTCGGCAATGCGGTCAACAAGATCAGGCTCCTGAAGACGGACTCCGGCGTGACCGGCTTTGCGATCGGGACGGACGTCCATCGGCTTCGCCTGACCGACGCGAAGCAGTAGGCCGGGTCCCTCAGTTCCGCTGCGGGTACGGTCCGCTCCGAGGTCGGTCCGAGCCTGCAAGAGACCCTGTCCCGCGACCCGTAGGTGGGGACAATGTGAGGCAGGCTTGCCCTCCATGCCTCTCCTGCTCGTCCTCACCGCCGCACTCGCGCTGCACTCCCAGTCTCCCAGCGGCGCCCCTGCCGGGGACCAGTACGCCGCAAGCGACCGCATGCCGAGCCCACTCGCGCCTCCATCGCCGCGCGATGCGCGGGCACTGGGCATCGGGACCTACATCCATGATGTCCAGGCACCTGCCCTGGATGGCAGCGACCGCAACTGGCGCACCGGACGAGGTGACTCGCTCACGGTGATCGCGCTCACGAGCGTTCGCTGCCCGCTATGCCGGAAGTTCGGGCCCTCGCTCGCGCGGATCGAGGATGCGTACGCGAATCGTGGCGTGAAGTTCGTGTTCGTCAATGTGAGCGGCACGGACACGACCGACGAGATGCGGCAGCAGGTTGCCGACCTTGGACTTGACGGCCTCTACGTCAACGACCGGAACGGCTGCATCGCCGCTGCGCTTCGGGCCATGACCACCACAGAGGTGTTCGTGGTCGACTCGTCCAGCACGCTCGTCTACCGCGGTGCGGTCAGCGACCAGTACGGCACGAACTTCACGCTTCAAGAACCTCGCCGGCGGCTGCTCGAGGACGCGCTCGATGCCGCGCTCGAGGGACGCGTCCCAGGCATCCAGGCGACATCGGCGCCGGGCTGCGCGATCGAGCCGCCGCAGGCTCCTGGCGCCACGATCGCGGGCGCGGCTGACATCACCTACTCGCGCGACATCGCGCGCATCATCAGCGCCAGCTGCGTCGAGTGCCATCGCACGGGTGGCGCCGGTCCCTTCCCGCTCGATTCCTTCGAAGCCGTGTCGCGCCGCGCGAGCATGATCCGCGCCGTCACGCAGGAGGGCACGATGCCTCCCTGGTTTGCCGCGCCCATGCCACGCTCGGGGAGCGGCCCGCACTCGAGCCCCTGGTCCAATGACCGCTCGCTGAGCCAGGCCGAGAAGGATGCGATTGCCGCATGGATCGCCGCCGGGAAGCCAGAGGGCGATCCGCGGGACCTTCCCCTGCCTCGAGCGTTTGCGGAGTCCGAGTGGGCGATCGGCACGCCTGATGCGGTGTTTCAGCTGCCCACGCCGATCGCGATCAAGGCCGACGGCGTGATGCCGTACGAGCACGTGGTCGTGCCGACCGGCCTCGCGGAGGACCGCTGGGTGACGGCCGTGCAGATCCTCCCTACAGACCCGTCGGTCGTGCACCACGTGCTTGTCTTCGCGCTTGACGAGCGGACCGCGCAGGACCCGGTGATGCGCCGCAAGCTCTCGGCGGACGAGTCGCGCGGCTACTGGGCGGCGTACGTGCCGAACAACAGCGCGCTCACGCTGCCGCCTGGGATGGCGCGGCGGCTTCCCGCGAGATCGTCGCTGCTCTTCCAGATCCACTACACGCCAAACGGGAAGGCCACGAGCGACCAGATGAGGCTCGGCGTCATCTTCGCCGATGCGCCACCCAAGCGCCTGGTGCGCACGGCTGCCGTCGCCGACAGGCGCCTGCGGATCCCGCCCGGAGCCAAGAACCACAAGGAGGAGGCATCGCTTCGCATACCTGCCGACGCGAGGATCCTCGCGTTCGTGCCGCATATGCACGTGCGGGGCACGGCGTACCGGTACGAGATCGCGGATGCTGACGGCAGCGGGCGCCGGACGCTGCTCGACATACCCAAGTACGACTTCAACTGGCAGCTGCGATACGAGCTGCGCGAACCGCTCGACGCGCCCAGCGGCGCCGTGCTTCACGGCACGGCCTGGTACGACAACAGCGCCGACAACCCGGCAAATCCCGATCCCACCAAGACCGTGCGATGGGGACCCCAGACCACCGACGAGATGATGCTCGGGTACATCGAGTACTACCTCGTCAACGAGGATCCCCTGAATCCGATGGACCCGCAGGATCGTGGCGGATTCCGACAGCGGTGGCGTGCTGGCCGACGATGACGTCGATGCATGATGGCGCTCTCATCTCCAGTCGGAATGGCCTTCGGCGAGGACGCGCGATGCTGACTCACGCGTGCGCGGCACTCTGTGCGCTCGTGGCTGCACTCGGCCCAGTGGCGAGCTCAGCTGCCGGCCAGGACGCCTCGCGGGGCCCCGATGCGGGCCGAACCGCACCGGCGTGGGTCACTCCTGCCGTCCCGGCACCCCGTGTCTCGTTCCACACCTTTGACAGCGCGGCTGCAAAGGCGAAGGTCAGCTATCACCTCTACACCCCCGCCGCCTACGCGCGCGATGAGCGTGCGCGGTTCCCCGTCGTGTACTGGCTGCATGGCTCGGGCGGGGGAATCGCGGGAATCCCCCAGCTTGCCAGGCGTTTCGATGATGCGATCGAGGCAGGCAAGGCGCCTCCGTTTCTTGCGGTCTTCGTCAATGGGCTCGTGGAGGGCATGTACGTCGACTGGAAGGACGGCTCCGCGCCTGTCGAGTCGATGATCGTCAAGGATCTCGTGCCGCACATCGACGAGACGCTGCGCACGGTCGCGACGCGCGACGGACGGCTGCTCGATGGGTTCAGCATGGGCGGCTACGGCGCCGCACGCCTGGGGTTCAAGTTTCCGGAGCTGTTCCGCGCCGTCTCCATGCTCGGGGCAGGACCTCTGGATCCTGACTTCGAGAGGACGCCGCGCGCAAACCCTCGCGCGCGCGACGGCCTGCTCACACGCGTGTACGGCGACCGCGCCCACTTCCGAACGGTCAGCCCTTGGGAGATCGCTGCGCAGAATGCCGCCACGATCGCGGCTGGCTCGATGGTGCGCATCGCAGTCGGCGACCGCGACGGCACCTTCGCGCTGAACGAGGAGTTCCACCGGCACCTTGACGGCCTGAACATCCCGCATGAGTGGATCGTCCTCAAGGGCATCGAGCACGATCCGATGAGGACTCTCGATGCGCTCGGCGATCGGAACTGGGAGTTCTACCGACGAGCGTTCGGCAAGGGCGCGACTCCCGTTGCGCGCGCCGATGGCGAGATCGCGATAGAGGCTGGAGGCGCGAACCGGCGGGCGATCGCTGTGAACGTGCCGCCGCTAGGCCAGACGCGGCCAGCCGTCCTGATCCTGCACGGCGGCATGGGGAACGCCGACGCGATGAGGAGGCGTGCAGGATTCGACGCGCTTGCGCGCACCGAGGGATTCATGGCGGTGTACCCCGAAGGCACCGACTACGGCGGCGGTCGGTATGCGTGGAACACGGGCTTCCTTCTGCGCCGCCAGGTCGGGGAGGCGGACGACATTGCCTACCTCGACACGCTCATCGACACGCTGGTGCGCGACTATGGCGCCGATCCGAGCCGCATCTACATGACGGGCGGCTCCAACGGAGGGATGATGACCTTCGTCTATGCGGTCGCGCGCGCTCAGCGGCTTGCCGCAGTCGCCCCGGTCGTGGCATCGATGTTCACGCTCGAACAGTCCCCGGCCGTGCCGCTGCCGATACTCATCATCAACGGCTCCAAGGACGAGGAAGTGCCGATCGAAGGCGGCATGAGCAGGAATCAGCTGGTCCGCCGGGCGCAAACTGCGGCGTACAAGCCGGTGCAGGATGTCGTTGACTTCTGGGTGAGGGCCAACAAGTCGGTGCGGCCAGGTGTGACGAGGACCGCGGGGACCGTCACCACTACCACCTATCCAGCAGGCGACGGCGGCGCCGTCACCGAGCAGGTGGTCGACAGCGCGGGCGGCCACGGCTGGCCGGGCGCACCGCAGCGCCGCGAGGGAAACAGTCCCATCATGGCATTCTCCGGCGCGGAGCGTGTCTGGCAGTTCTTCGCCGACAAGTCGCGCGCGATCGGCGTGGCCAAGGCTGCCGCACCCGTCCCAGGCGCCAGTGCGGCGGCCACCCCAGTGCCCCTCAAGGTCGACGTCATCGAGTTCCCCGAACTGGTCGACCCCACAAGACCTGGGATCGCACCGGGGGTGCCGCAACCGAAGGAGCCGGCTGGCCCGGGCCACTCACCCGCCGCGGGCGGTCGACGAGTGCCCATCAAGGTGCATGTGCCTGCGGGCGGCGGCCCCTATCCGGTGGTTGTCGCATCGCACGGGGCAGGCGGCAGCTGGGACACTCACTTCGCGCAGGCCCAGCATCTCGCCGCCCACGGCTACGCGGTGCTGTGCATCGAGCACGTGGGAAGCAATCGTGAACGGCTCACGCAGGGCTTCAGGCCCATGAAGAACATCGAGGCGATGACTCGCGATGCCAGTGAGGTGCTCGCGCGCCCAAAGGACGTCGCGTTCGCGATCGATCGGGCAGCTGAGTGGAACGGAGGACACGAACGGCTCAAGGGCCGTCTCGACCTGTCGCGCGTTGGCGCGATGGGGCACTCCTACGGGGCCTACACCACGATGGCCACCTGCGGCATGCGACCGGCCCTCGACTGGCTCGAGCCCGCTATCGCACCGGGCAAGGGACTCGGACCGGACCTCCTCGATCCGCGCGTGCGGTGTGGCGTTGCGCTATCGCCGCAGGGCGCCGGAGAGCCGTTCTTCATCCCCGAGAGCTTCGCAAGCCTGCGCGTGCCGCTGATGGGCATCTCTGGATCGAGGGACATCCAGCAGGCGGGTCGCACAGCGGAGGACCGCAAGGCTGCGTTCGCGCTGTGGCCCAAGGGCGACCATAGGCTTCTGTGGCTCTCGAACGCCAACCACCTCGACTTCTCGGATTCGAGCGGAAGCGACGACCGCGCGCTCCCGTCGTCCACCCGCGCTGACGTACAGCCAGTTGTGCGGGCCGCGACGCTCGCGTTCTTCGACCTTCACCTCAAGTCAGATCCATCGGCTGCCCAGCGGCTCACGCCGAGTGCGCTCGCGCCATTCCTCCGCGGGTCCATCGATTCGGTGGACGTGCTGACGAAGTAGCGCTAGTCACAGGCTTGCCCCACGAGTCGCCGCCGTGCAGCGCTCGACAGCCTCCACGAACATCGGCGCGCGGTCGGGCGCTCGGTCCAGGAAGAGCGAAGGCTCCGTGACCTCCAGCTCCATCACGAGTGGCGTACCCGACGGTCCGCGCGCCATGTCGACGCGCGCGTAGGCGAGCGGTCCATGGCCGAGCGACTCTGCGGCCGCAAGCGCATGCGCGGCGAGCTCGAGCTCTGCACGATCGGGATCCACGAGCCCGCGCGACTGCTCGTCATCGCCTGCCCAGCGTGCACCCTTGTGGATCGCATGCGAGAAGCGCCCGCCGAAGTGCACGAGGTTTGACTCGCCGGTTCGGATCACTGATTCGAGGAACGGCTGCACCAGCAGGTCCCGATCAAGATGCCGCATCCGATGCGACTGCGCGGACGAGACATCGCCGCGGCCTACGCGAATCGTCGCGAAGGATCCTGCAGAAATCGCCGGCTTGATCACCAGGTCGCCGTGGCGCACGAAGAGCGCGTTCCAGTCGGGATGCGCACCCGATGCCACCAACTCGGTGGGCACCACCGGCACTCCCGCCTTGGCCAGCTCGATCAGGTAGCCCTTGTGCAGGTTCCAACGCAGCGTCGGCAACGGATTGATGAGGTGGACCTGCGGCGCAACGCGGTCGAGCCATGAGGTGAACTCGCCGTATCGCTCCACGTAGTTCCAGGTGGAGCGGACGATGGCCGTATCGAAGTGGCGCCACTCCACCGCCCCATCCTCCCACTCCACGACGAGGGCACGGTGCCCACGCTGCGCGAAGGCCTGCTCGAGGATCGGCAAGTCGTGGTCGGGGCGCGGAAGCTCGCGGCACGTCACCAGTGCGATCGAAGGCATGGGCCCAGTCCATCAGGTTTGCGGGCGAAACGCGACTTCACTTTATGAATGCGTACCTTGACAATATCAAACATTGCTTCTATGATTCGAAACGTGGCATCAACAATATCAAAGCAGGCGTCCGGTGGGGACAGCGAGCCCGGCGCGAGCGCGCGCCGCCCGACCACCGATCACCCCCTCCTCCTGCTGCCTTCCGAGGACCTCGACCTGATCGTGCAGCTCGTGCTCGCCTCGGGGTCGCTGAAGGACCTCGCGTCCACCTACGACGTCAGCTACCCCACGATCCGCGCACGGCTCGACCGCACGATTGCGCGGCTCAAGGAGGTGCTCGCCGGGCGGGCCCCAGATCCCGTCATCGAGCTTGTTGCAGACCTTGTCGAGCGCGGCGAGCTCTCGTCAGGAGGCGCACGTGCGCTGCGAGACCTTGTGCGACGACGAAATCGCACCAACGCATAGATCCCACCGAGTACAGAAGGAGACTCCCATGAACCCAATCAACGAGTGGTGGCCGATCCAGTCAACCGGACTCATCTTCGGAATCGCGGGTGCGGCAGCTGGGCTGCTCGGGGGGCTCTACGGCACCCTGTGCGGACTCCTCGTGCCTAGGGGCAAGGGCAAGCCAATCGTGTACGGCATGCTTGCCATGATTGTCGTGATCGGTGCGGCCAGCGTGATGGCCGGCATGATCGCGCTGCTCATCGGCCAGCCACGCCATGTGTTCCAGTGGCTCCTGCTGGTGGGCGGCGTCATGCTGGTGTCCACCCTTCCGAGCGGACTCATGATTCCGAAGTGGTACCGGCAGGCTGAGCAGCGCAGGCTCGAGGCCACTGAACTGCGCAAGTCCTACTGATCCGCACCGCCGCCGGGGATCACGTACCCCACGCGGCAAGCACGATGCTCAAGTCGAGGCCATTCACGGATCCGTCACGATTGAGGTCCGCCGATCCGCCCGTGCCCCACTGGGCGAGAAGCGCCGTGAGGTCGACGCCGTTCACCGTGCCGTCGCAGTTGAGGTCAGCGGCCCTGCAGCCCGGGGTCACGTTGATCACGCCGTCCAATGCTGCACCGTTCTCGTCGGTGTAGCGCACCACCATCTGGGTGCCCGAGAAGCTCGGCGGGATGGTGACCGACATGCGCGCTCTACCCATCCCATCGGTGATCCCCTGACCGAGGAGCGTTCCGCCGACGCGCGCCGCAACGCTGTGCCCGACATTGGCGCCCGAGGCGCGGAAGCTCTCGACGGAGAGCTGCACCATCTGCCCAGGCGAGCCGGATGCGACAGTGGAGCGGAGCGTGGTCTGCTCCACGCCGACATTCCAGTAGCCACCGATTGAACGACCCGTGACGCCGTCCGTCGCATAGCCGAACACGAGACCGTTGCTGCCCACACCGCCGGGGAACGCGAAGCGCTGGCCTGCCGGCATCGCGAGCGGCGTGAACACGCCGTCCACCCATGCGACGCCCTTGATGATGAAGTTGCCAGCCTCGTCGTTGGAGTAGTAGTAGCCGCCCACGAGTCCGTTCCGGCTCATCGTGGTCGCGACCGCACCGCAGCAGGACGCAAGGTCGGTCGCAAGCACCTGAACGTCACCATCGGGCTGCACGACGGCTGGCGCACGATTGATTCCTCCGTCGAAGTAGCCGTTGATCAGGACGCCGCCGAGGTTGTCGACTGAGATGCCCCTCGTCTCGAGACCGCCGCTTGGAATGGCCGCAACGCCCTCTGAATCCCACCGCAGTGCCACTGACGGCGTGCCTGAGGGGGCACGAACCGTTCCTGTGATCACGCCCGAGGAGTTGATGCTGTCCGCGAAGCTCCAGATCACGCCATCGGGCGCGTCAAACTCGGGAAGCGGCAGCACCTCCAGCTGGCCGTTCACCCAGCGTGCAGCCCGGTACTCGCCGTTCAGGATGACCGAACCGACGATCACTCCCGCGTCGTTGATGTCGGTCGCGGAGCCACCTTCCCCGAGGTCGGGAAGCACCATGCGCTGGCCGCCGGTCCACACCGCGGCAACACCGAAGACGCCAGACTGCAACTCAGTGCCGACGATGACTCCGTCAGAGTTGATCGCGACCGCATACCCGCCCTGCACACTGGGCAGCTCCGTCGGCTGCGAGCTCGGCGTCTGCCACAGCGCCGGCACAAACTGGACGCCATTTGGACGCTCAACGCTCACCAGCCCGACGATCACGCCCGAGGCGTTCACGTCATAGGGAGAGCTGCCGCGGCCAAAGTCAGCGAGCTGCTGGAACGGCACATCCGCTGACGCCACCGAACCGAAGGACGCAATTGCCGAAATGGCCAAGCCCTGGATTACTCGTGTCATGTTCTGGGGTCCTATCACTTTCTGGGTTCGTCTGATCGTGCTGCGGTCGACTGACTGTCGCTAGGTTGCTGCGAACTCTAGGCGCCGAGACTTTTCGACAGTCACCCCAAGCTGGATTCGCAGAGGGCCGCGAAGGCCCTACCCCCAATTGGGGGTGATACATCAGGGATTGCAGTACGGGCAGTGGCCCGGATCTACCGTTGTCGGACCGGGTCGCTGCCGCTCCTCGCGCATGGCGCAGCCGACGCAGGCGTGCACATCCGCGCGCGGAGCCTCCGTGGGCGCGCCGCATGCTGAGCACGGGAGCCCCGAGACCGTCTCACGCACGCCAAAGCCTGGGAGTCCGCAGGCCGGGCATGGCGTCGCGAGCCGCGCGACCAAGTCAGCGCCTGCCCTACCGATCATGGACATGCGCGTGGGGTGCATGTGCGCACGCAGGTCACTCTCGATGGACACATGCCCCGAAGCGCTCTGGCGCCGCGCGTCCGCGAAGGCGGAACGAAGCGCATCCCATGTGGTGATTCCCTTGCGCACGCGCGGGTCATCAGGACCATCGGGACGCACGACGAGCCCATGCTCCGGGAATCCAGCCCGTTCAGCGATCTCGCCGAGTTGCTGCTCGCTCTGGGCCACATCGTGCACATGGAGCCCGGGGCCGTGCGCCACGCCTAAGACCTCGATGCCGCGCACGGCATCGGCCAGCAGCACCAGCTCGACGTTCCAGCAGCCGATGCCGAAGGGGCCCGGACCGAACGAACCCTCACTGCCGAGCCCGAACGATCCGCCCGATCGCTCGATGGCGATGTGCGCCTTCCTGCGCGCAGCCTCAAGCTGCGAGCCGACGCGCTCGACGTCTCGCGTGAACGTGCCGAGCGTGTCAGTGTCGAACCCGCTCACGACTTCCGTGCGTACCCCGAGGCCATCGCGCAGGATCGGCGCGAGCGCCCGCTCCTTGCCATGCTGAGTCAGCAGCATGAAGCGCTGGGACTGGTAGGGCGTTGGCCTGAACTCGGGTCGCATCACGTACGGATCTCGAGCACACCGCGCCCGTGAGCCTAGACCGCTCTGTGCGAGGCTATCGCCCCTGCGACCTCGGTCACGGCCTGCGCCGCGCGATCGTGTACCAGCAGAAGTAGTCCTTCGCGAGCTCCTCTCGCGACTTGCCCTGCGAGTACCCCAGCCTTTCGAAGCAGTCGAGCACCCAAGGCTCGTCTCGGGCATCGAACGCGAGCACCTCGAAGCCGGCCTTCTCGAGCATCTCGCGCGAGAAGGGCGAGGTCCCGTCGGCGTACGGGATGTACTCCTTGTCGGGAGGGTTCTGCGGCGGACAGATGTTGTAGATCACGAACACGCCGCCCGGGTTCAGCGCGGCGTGCACCTGTGCCACGAACTCGGCATCGCCCACCCCGAGCTGGAGCAGCCGCTTGGGGTCGACGGTCTGCCCCGCAGGCGGCGATGGATGCACGTACCCGTTCTTGAGGGTGTTCTTGCTCGTGATCAGCGCGTAGCCGCCGCCGATGGCGCCCTTGAGGGCCTCATCTGCAGGCCACCGGCCTGTGTGGATCGCCACAGATCCCTTCCCCATGGATCCCGTATCGCCCGGCTCGCTGTAGAGCGCAGGAAAGAGAGGCTCGATGTCGACGCCATGCGCATCGAATCCGCAGTGGGCAAGCAGCTGCAGCTGCCCGATCGATCCGTACCCGTAGTCGAGGACCTTAGTGGGCACGCCCTTGGCGAGGTGGGGTGCCGCAAGATCGAGCACCCGCGCGTACACAAGCGGCGAGCCGTAGCCGGTCTCGAAGTAGAACTCCGGACTGCACTCGCGGGCCGTGAACCCTGTCCTCGCATCGGCGCTCATCGACTCAAAGTCGCGTGCCGACACCGCAGTCCCCCTCTCGCGGTTGCGGTACACGGTTCGTGGAGCCGGCTCTGCAAGCCGAGCTGTCGCAGCCAGAAACTCCTTGGCGAGGCCGCTCGACACGATCGGCGCGAGCGATGCGGCGTCAGTCTTGAGCTTGTCCGTGATCTTCGGTGCCGGCTCTGGCTCAGGTGACGGTTGCGTCACCGCTGCAGGTCTGGGCTCGGCTGGTGCTGGCGGCGCGGGAGCGGGTGCGCTCCCAGGATCCTGCTGAGGCGCCGCTGCGAGCGAGGCGCACAGTGCTGCGGCGGCCAATGCGGTCTGCATGTGCGCTCAAGTCCTCCGTGGGCGAATGCCCGGAGGCCGAGGATAGTCACGGCACCCAGGAGGTCACTATGGGCACACGCCCCATGCGGCGAGCAGGATCGCAAGGTCGGCGCCGTTCACGGCACCGCTGCTGTTGAGGTCGGATGCGCAGGCCCCTGCGCACACGCCCCACGCCGCCAGCAGTGACGCAAGATCCACCCCATTGATGACCCCATCTGCGACGATGTCGCCAGTGCAGCTGTTCCGGCGCACATAGCGCTCAAGCAGGTCTGCGTCGGCCGCGCCGGCCGAGCCATCGCCATCGAGATCGAGTGGATTGGCGCGCACGACCGCCACATCATCAAGGTTGATCGAACCGTCACCGTTGGCGTCGCCGACGCGCAGCGCGCCACTCACGCGCAGCTCAAGCCGAACGCGCTGCGGATCCTTGGGGATCACCAGGCCCGTGACGGCCACGACTCCCCCCGCCTCGGCCACGGCCGTCCCGGACTGCATCACTTGGTCCGTGCGATCGTCGCGAAGCGCCCATACGACTGACGTGCCGGGCGCGGGCCACAGCTGCCGCGGCTTGCGCACGGCGAGGCTCGTGGTGGCCGATGTCCCCGGGAAGTTGTCGACGCTGGTCGCGGACTGCCCGATGAGAAACATCGTGCACGACCACCCCTGCACCGTGTCGAAGATCGTCTCGGTGTCCCAGTCGAAGTAGCCGCCCCAGGTGCCCCAAGGCGTGCCGTCATCCGGGGACCCGTTGCCGAGCGCGGGCTGGCGGCCGGGCGTTCCTGGCTGCTGGTCGTCGTTGAAGAAGCCGGGGTACGACTGGTCCGCGCGGAAGCGGCCCTGGTACGGCGCCCCCGAGCGTTGCGTGCGGATCGGCGCGACCCACTCGCCGATGTCGACGCCCGGGATCGTCGGCTCGTCGGTCGTCCAGTCCGACGCGGTGTGGTCGCGGTTGTCCCAGTAGAGATGCGTGCCCCAGCGGGCGGCGGTCATGTCGTTGAAGAGCCCGATCGTGAGCGGGCCCCACTCGACCGCGTCGTCGCGCCGTCCGCGGAAGATGCGCGTCAGGCAGTAGTCGCGCAGCTGCGCCGACAGCCGCACCACGGGGTCGAAGAAGTCGTTCACGCGCAGCGGCGTCCCTGCGGGGCCGATCTCCGTGGTCGCCAGGTTCTGCGCGGTGGTTCCGAAGAGCCGCTGCCCGGTCTCGGGCGTGTAGTGCTGCGGCACGAATGCCGTGGCCGCGCTGAATCGATCGGGAGCGAAGCGGCTGAGCAGCAGCGTCCCCGCCCCGCCCATCGAGTTCCCCATCACCGAGGTGCGCTCGACGTCGATCGCGTACGGCGACCGCGCCTGGAGCCAGTCGATGGTCCAGACGAGGCGACGCAGCGTGTACGGCACCACAACGGCGCCATTGGGTGGCAGGTTGCTGCCGAACGGGTCCATGCCCGGCCACCAGCCGAACCAGTTGGTCGGCCGGTCGACGTTCACGGTGCCGTTGGTGGAGACGAAGAGCCGGTCGTCCATTCCCACCGTGATGCCGCCCACCGGCGTCGCGTCGTCGTTGGCGTAGTGCACCGACTCCGGCGCCCAGGACCAATGGGTCCCGGACGGCCCGCCGCCGTGGAGGCAGACGGTCGCCGGGAAGGGGCCGACGGGGAGCCCAGCCTTCGGCTCGTAGACCGTGAAGACGTGCGGTGCACCATTCTTCGCGGCATTGGCCATGACGGGATAGTCGGGCCGCGCGTCCGACGGGTCATCGCGCCCGTCGACCCACATCGCGTACGTCCGGAACGGGTATCCGCGCGTCGTGACGCCCGCGAGCTGCAGGTGGCAGGAGACGGGCTGGTTCGCCGGGTCGTAGGCGACCGCGATGGGCGACGCGGTGCGGTTGGCGGCCGTGATCGCCGTGCTGCCGTTTCGCACCACGGCGAAGTGCTCGTTCGCGGCCGCGCGCGGCGTGAACACGAACAGTCCTTCGTTCGGGGCCAGCTGGTAGGTGCCGCCGCTCGCCGTGGGAACGCGCCATGTCGCCTGGCCGCTCACGATCTTGAGCCGCGTGCCGCTCCACTCGGGCTGGAACACCCGGCCCGCGAGCGTTCCCTGCGCGGTCGACGTGATCGGCGACGTGGACCGGTAGACGTCGTAGGTGAGCGGTTGCGTCGCGTCCACGGTCCAGACGACGAACACCTGCCCGCTCGCGCTCCATGCACGGACGTCGGATTGCGCGCACGCCTCGCGCGGGAGCGCCGCGGCAGGAAGCGCCACGGCCGCCGCCGCCAGGCGCAGGACCGCGCCTTGGCGAAGTCGTGATCGGATCGTCGGTGCGATGATCATCGTCGGGAAATCCCGCGCTCAGCCGTCCCGTTCGGTTCGTGCGATGCCACGGCGGCGCCGGTTCGCCCGGACCTCATCGAGTACCTGCCTCCATTCGGAGAACTGCTCCTCCGACAGCGTCCGGCGCAGTTCCCGGTCGAGCGCGTCATGCTCGGACGCGACGCGCCGCACCAGCTCCGACTTGATCCCGTTGATCGCCTCCAGCCGCGACCGGATCGCGGCGTCCACCGCCTCCGTCTGCCTGTCCGAGAGGTCCAGCCTGCTGCGCAGCCGGTCGAGGATCGCCCGGGCCGCCTCGTCGGTGAGGGGACTGCCGCCCCGTGACTGCGTTGCCGGGCCGGCCGGCTCGGCCGCCGCGGCACGACGCTCGAGGAGGCTGGTCGCGAAGCTGCCGAGGGCCGTGCCGATGGCGACGAGCGTGACGGACAGGATGACGGCGCGGGTGCGGCCGCGGGCAACGATGGCCCGGCGAGCGTGGACGTGGGGGGCGGTGGTCATGGGAACCTCGGGT
>VERO01000013.1 GCA_018882625.1 Phycisphaerales bacterium
CTCTACGACATCGCGGTGCTGGACCTCAACGGCGACGGCTGGCCCGACATGGTCACCGGCGGATGCTCGGGCATCAAGGTGTGGATCAACAGCCCGCCCCAAAACCTCGCCATCAGCCTGCCGAGCGGTTCCCCATCGACGACCCCTCCGGGGCAGGCTGTGTCGTTCCCGGTGTCGATCGTCGCGTCAGGTGGCAGCGTGCTCGCAGGAAGCGCCAAGTGCATCTACCGCATCGATGGCGGCGTGTGGGTCGAGAGTCCGCTCGTGCCGGGAGCCTCGGCCTCCGCGTTCACGGCGACGCTGCCCGCCGTCTCCTGCGGCCAGACGCTCAGTTACTACCTGCAGGCCCAGATGAGCCTTCCCGGGAATCCAACCTTCCGGCTGCCGAGCGGT
This sequence comes from Phycisphaerales bacterium, assembly GCA_018882625.1. Taxonomy (GTDB): domain Bacteria; phylum Planctomycetota; class Phycisphaerae; order Phycisphaerales; family SM1A02; genus ZLKRG44. The sequence goes on from VERO01000013.1 coordinate 394, forward strand.
GCGCCAGCGCAGGCGTTCAACCTCGTGCCCACCACCGGCACCGAGTTCGCATTCTCCGACGACATGGAGACGGATCGCGGGTGGACGGTGACCAATGCACCGGCCCTGACCGCGGGCGCGTGGCAGCGTGGCGACCCGGGAGGCACGACGAATGCTGGAGCCGTCAGTGAACCCTACGACGACCGCACCCCGGCGCCGGGCGTCAACGCATGGATCACGCAGATCGCGCTCTCCGGGCAGTCTGCCGGAACGAATGACGTCGATGGAGGCCCCACGACGCTGACATCGCCCCTGATCGCCACCAATGGCCAGAACGCCCGCGTGAGCTACTGGCGCTGGTACTACACATCCACCATCACACAGCCTGACCTGTTCGCGGTGGAGCTGTCCGTCGATGGCGGCACGTGGATCCGCGTGGAGGCGGTCACCGCCAACACGGGCCAGTGGACGCGATCCGAGTGGTCGGTCGCCGACTTCGCGACACCAGGAGACTCGATCCGAGTGAGGTTTGTGGCCCAGGACACCGGCACCGCGGGCTTGCTCGAGGCGGGCGTCGATGACCTTGAGGTGTCGATTGCCGTGTGCGAGGGCTCGGCCTGCCCTGCCGACATCAACGGCGACGGGCAGGTCAATAGCTCCGACCTCACCTCCGTGCTGGCGGCGTGGGGCACCGCGGATGCCTCAGCCGACCTCAACGGCAGCGGGAACGTCGATGGTCTTGACCTCGCCGCCCTGCTCAGCGCATGGGGCAGCTGCAACTGAGCTGAAGCGGTTCCCGGACGGCGATCCTGTGCGGCCCGTCACGGCAGGCCGAGCGGCGCCAGAGTCACCCGCTGGCGCGGCGCGAGGCCGGTGTGGACACTCGTGCGGCCATCTGGCCATCGGATCCTGATCTCATCCACCCTGTCGCACGCCCCGAGGCCGAAGTGCGCGGTGGTGGGCATCGCGGACTGGTAGCTGCGCGCCCCAGAGACGGTGCGTCGCTGCACCCGGTCGCACGTGCGCAACTCGATCTCCGCACCGATGCCCGACGGGTTTCCAGCTGGACCCCTCAGGTCGATCGAGATCCACGAGTGGCCGCTGGCCTGCTCATTGACGAGCACGGCGGGCGGCCCCTGCATCTGGGTCAGCACGATGTCCTCATCGCCGTCAGCGTCAAGGTCCGCGACGGCAAGGCCCCTGCCGACCCATGGCGACCGGAGCGCGCAGGCCTCGGTGGCGGGCAACTCAGCAAGGACAGGTGCAGATCCGCCGCGCGCGCGCGACGTGTTGAGGAAGAGCTGGCCCCTCTGCGCGAACGTCTGTGACGGGAGGAATCGGCTCACTTCCGGCTCGAGATGACCGTTGGCCTGGACAAGGTCCACGTGCCCGTCGAGGTCAGCGTCGGTGAATGCCAGTCCAAAGGTGAGGACCCCGCGGGTCGGTCCCGCAATCCCCTCGACTGCCGCATCGTCGCTGAACGCTGGCGTCCGGCCTCGTGAGACGTAGAGCGAGTCCGGTTCATTGGCGAAGTTCCCGATGGCGATGGCCATGTCCGCCGATGCCGTGGAGCGGGGATCGCTGCGAAGCCACGCCGCATCGATGCCCATCGCGCCCGTGGCGGCCCCATGGCGGTCGTAGGCGATGCCGGCGCGCGCGCCGGACTCGGTGAAGCGGCCTGTGCCGTCGTTGATCAGCAGGAAGTTGGCAACCGTGTCGTTGGCGACCACGACGTCGAGGTCGCCGTCCGCATCCGCGTCGAGCACGCACAGTCCCAGCGCCTTCGCCACGGGGACCCCTGTCGACGGATTGCGCACCTGCACTCCGGTCTCTGCGGATACGTCGGTGAAGCGTCCGCCGTCGATGCGCAGGCGCACCAGGTCGAGGCCCTCGTATCCCGTCGGCGGACCGTAGGCGCGCGCTGTCCCGTCGATCCGGTAGTCGACGTGCGCATCGATCGCTGGCGACCACCGCACGTAGCGCGCCAGCATCAGATCGAGGTCGCCATCGCGGTCCGAGTCGAGGAATGCCGCTGACGTGAACCAGGCCGCTTCCGGGTCCGCCGCGAGTTCGGCGAGGCCCATGCGGGCCGTGGCATCTTCGAAGCGCACCTGCCCTGGCGCGCTCCTGTTGAGGAGTAGCGCCACCCGGCCGACCCCGGTGACCAGCACATCGTCACGGCCATCCGCGTCGGCATCCCCGACCGCGAATCCCGTGCCGTGCATGGGGATCGACGCGCCGGCGTCGACCGTCACGTCCTCGTAGCGCAGCGCGCCATCGCGCACGCCGCGCAGCATCACGATGCCGGAGCGCGCCGTGGGGCCCTCGCGCGGCTCGCTCGCGAATGCAGCGCCTGTCCACTCGCAGGAGTCTGTGAAGAGCAGGTCGTGAGTGCCGTCGCCATCCGCATCAAGCACCGCGACTCCGCCACCGAGCGCATCTGGAAGGAGCCGGCCGTCGGGGTCGGCGAGCGACCGGGTCCACGTGATGCCGCTCTCTTGCGTGATGTCGCGGTACCGAACCGCAGATCCCAGCGCCTCCCGCAGCGGCCGCGCCGTCGCCTCGACATCCGCCGGGGCCGGCACGGCACCAGCCGTCGTCTGCGGCGTCGCCTTGTGCGATCTCCACGCGGAGATCGCCCCCGCCGCGAGCGCCGCGACGCCGAGCACTGCGAGCGATCGACGGAACGCCTGGTTGATGCGCGCGGCGCCGTCCGTGTCGCGTGATGCGGTCATGACAGGAGCCTCATGCCACTCACGGCGAGCGCCCCGCGACCGGAGCCAGCGGGTAGATCGTGATCGGATCAGCCGCGCGGGCCGCCGCCGGATACCGCTCGCGCGCGAGCCGGATCGCACGGTCACGTGCATTGTCGTCCACCCGGTAGCGATCATGCTCGCGCATGGCATGGGCTGCACCGGCCTCGTCACCGAGCTCCAAGGATGCCTGTGCGCACAAGTACCACGCGGACACGCTCTCGGGATCTGCCACGATCGCGGACTGCGCGAGTGCCCGAGCCCGCTGCGCATCAGATCCGATGCGCTGCCGCACCGATGCGTCCGACTCGGCGCTCACCCGGTCCCTGCGGATCCGCTCCAGCAGCGTCTCGCCGAGCGACACTGCGACGCGCTCGTCGCGGCTGAAGTCAAACCCGCGCGCCACGGCTGACGGGAACGCGCTGGCCAGCACGGACTCGAAATCGGCGATCGCCTCGTCGAGCGCGCCATTCTGCCGGTTGAGCACGCCGGACCAGTAGCGCACCGCCCAGGGCCACGCCGGCTCATCGGCGCCGGCGGCGGCGATCAGGTGCGCACGCGCATCGTCGAGCCGACCCTCCTTCAGGGCCGTGCGCGCACGCCCGAGCGCCGCAGCACCGGAGAGGCTCGCGGCGTCACCGGCCGCGTGCGCTGCAGCCTCCGCGAACGCCTCATCTGCCCTGCGCAGGTCCCCCTTGATGGTGCCGCGCTCGCCCTGCCGGAAGAGCGCGATGCCGTAGTCGTACCAGCGCTCCGCGACACTGACGGCCGGGGACGAGCCCTGCGACGCGGCGACGGAGTCGCCCAGCCGCGCACCACGCGCGTCGTGAGCTCCCTGTCCACCAGCCACGCCCACCACATCGATCACCCGCTCCGCAGAGGCCACCGTCACCACGGGAAGGTCGATCGGGCGGGACTCCCCGTAGACCGTGCGCCAGTAGGTCGCATCGAACTTGCGGTACTTGAGGGACGCCCGCACCCTGATGGGCCCCGCCGTGCCTGGCGTGGCGAAGCTGAGATGCGTGACATCCGCCGCACCCGGCGGGACCTGGTTGCTGTACAGCGTCACGAAGATGTCCTGCACGTTGCGGCGCTCGATGCGGACACCCTCGCGGTCGATCACGAATGCGCTGAAGAACTTGCTCCACGGATCGACCGAGCCGTCGTCGCCAAGCGCGCCGCTGTGCGCCAACACCCTCCCATCCGCGTCCGTCAGGACAACCTCAAGCCAAACCTCATTGCTGTCCGCAGTGCCCTGCGTGAACTCGTGGCCGACCCGCACATTGCGCACCACGACCTCAAGCACGTGGGGTGCGTTCGGCCGCAACGCGCGAGTCTCGAGAGGCGAGACGACCAAGGGTCCATCGACGGCCGCGCCCTCGCGTACCCCGAGGATGTCCACGCGCATCGACTCCTGCAGCAGCGCCTCGCACTCGGCAATCGTCCTGTCCGCACCGGGAAGATCAGCGAGCGTCGGGATCGCCGTGTTCGCCGACGCAAAGGAGTGGCTCAGCGCCGAGAGTGCGCCATCAGGCCCGCGTGGCTTGGTGCCGAAGTCTCCGCTCGGATGCGCGGGCATGTGGCAGCCGTTGCAGCTCGCCTCGCTGCGCGGCGGCCAGCGCCATGACTGCACGCCATGCCCGCTCCACCCGGAGAGCCGGAAGCTGTCGTAGTGGTTCTGGCCGCGCATCCACCTGTAGTCGTTGAGATCCTGCGGCAGGAACACCTTGTGGCATGTCGAGCAGAACTCCGCGGAGCGGTGCACTTCGGGCTTGAGGTAGGTTCGTGCATGCAACGCCGGGCGGGCCTTCACGAGCTGGCGGTTGAGCCATGCGCCCAGGCCTGCCTCCGAGGACTCGAAGGGATAGGGCGCAGGCTCCGCGATCGTGAAGTCCGCGTTGCCGCGCACACCGACCTCGGTGATCGCATGACAGGCGACGCACGTGATGCTCGCGGATCCCATGGGATCGTGCGCGGCGTCGTAGTCGGGATCGTCCCAGCGCGCGTCCTCGAACGCCCCTGACAGGAACGGCACCGGATCATGGCATCCCGCGCAGAAGTTCGCGTCCTTGACCGATCCCTCGCGCGCGAAGGCGCGGCGCCGCGTCTCGCGCACGCTGAAGGCGTACATCGGGTTGTTGAAGCTGCTCGCGGCATGCGCTGACCTCGCCCATGAGGCATGCACATCGGCATGGCACTCGAGGCAGTAGTCGTTGCGCATCAGCGACTCCGCGGACAGGAACTCGCCGTGCGCCGTGCGCACGAGGGACGGCTCGAAGTAGGAGGGACCATCGGCAGGCACGCGCGTGGCCGCGCCGCGCGGATCCAGCCAGTGCAGTCCCACCATCAGCGCCGCAGCCCCCACTGCAACGGCTCCCCATGCCGCACCCGAGCGCCAGCGGATCGGCGGACCCGCAAGACGGTGCAGCAGGAACATCCAGATCATCGCAGCCGGAGCCACGACGTGAAGCCACAGGATCCACGACCGCGCATCGGGTCCCTGCACCGTCACCACTCGGCCCGCGAACTCGACCCTCGTGAGCAGGACTCCAGTCACGATCGTCGCGATGCCGGCGCCAGCTGTCGCAAGACCGGCACGGACCGCGCTGCGGTTGGGACGCGCGATGGCACGGCGCAGGTGCGCCACCGCGAACCACAGGAACGGGATCGCCAATCCGATGCCAAGAACCAGATGGCCCAGGAACATCCAGATCGTGAAGGTGTTCTCGATCGGGCGGCCTATGGCGTGGCCCACGACCGATACGCCACCGAGGTATGCGGAGTTGACGACCAGCAGCGCGAAGGCCGCCATCATGGCCGCGAGCAGGCGACGGAGCGATCGAGTCAGGACCGGTTGCGAAGACACCGGCTCGCAGGATAGGTCAGTCGCGCCCGCCCTCGATGCGCGTGTTGAACTGGCGCATGAGATCCAGCGCTGCGCGCGGCGGTCCCGCTCCATCCCGGGAGGGCATCGGATCGAGCCGAGTGCCCGATTGCGTCAGCGGATCCATGTCCTTGCACCACCCGTCGACCTCGAGCACCCAGACCCTCGTGCCGCCCGGAATCGACGCGGGCACAGCGGCCTTCGCACCGGAAGGAGCCCCACCAATAGATGCTGAGCGCGCACGGTCAGTTGCGAAGGACAGCCGCACCTCCTCGCCGGCCGCGAAGATCGCCGACGCGTCATCGGCGTCCCGGAGCAGCGGCGCGCAGTCCACGCCGAAGGCCGTGTAGCGCCCCGGCTGCGTGCGGCAGTCCCAGAGCGGGGCGCGGCGGCTGTAGTCGTACTCGGGCCTGCGCTGTGGATGAGGGATCCGTGCCGCGAATCCGGCATCGGCCACCTCCGCGTGCACCAGCGGATGGTCGATGCGCACCGCGCCTGCACATGGCTCGTTCCACGCGATCGCGATGGCATCGATGTAGAGCTCGACCGTCGTGCGCAGCCGAAGCGTGGTGCATCCCGAAGGGAGAGATTGCCGTGGAATCGGGAAGCTGCACTGCCGCGGCATGCCTGCCGGATAGCCGTACTCGGCAACGATCGTCACCCACTCACCCGAGCCGGGATCGCGAGCCTCAAGCGTGGGCGCCTGTGCAGGCGCACTCGCCTGCCACGTCGAGAAGTTGGTGGTGCTGTAGGGGTACTCCACCCACCCGTCCATGACGAGCATCGGATCGCCCGGCGAAGCGTCAATGGGTCGCGGGAACTCCATCTCAAGCACGAACTCATCCTGGAGCCGGCCGATGAAGCGTGGATCTGCCGGACCGGGATCGACGGCGCGGAAGTCAGCGACGTACAGGTCGCCGGTCACATCGTGGACTGCGCCATCGCGATCAACGTCAGTCGCGGCACCCCACGGCGCGCTACGGTGCGACACTGCCGTCGACGTGGCCCGGACAGCGCGCATCAGGCGATCGATACGGAAGAAACGTGGTTCTCCCGCGGGCTCCGGCCCGTGGATGCCCATGCGCTCATCGAGCGTCATCGACCATCCAGGCGGCAGATCCCACGCCACCAGGCGCGCGGCATCCAGGTAGCACGCCTCCTCCATCGGCTCGCCGAGGCGGATCTCATAGACGGTCCGGCCGCGCGAGTCGGTACGCGGCGCGATCGCATCACCTGAGCCGAGCATCACGCTCTCGCGCGGTCGCGGCGGTCCGTGGACGCCCGCGAGCTGTCCCGCTGCGTCGCGTTCGATGCCGACCAGATACCCGATGCCGCCGACGCCAAGGCAGTCGGTGATGAACGTGTGCCGAGTGCCGTCCCACGCGAAGATCACCGGGCAGCTTGAGATCTGGCGCTGCGTCTCGGTGATGACCTGAGGCCCGGCCATCACGGGCGCCTCGGTCTGCGTGACGCTGTCGGGCCAGTCGATGCGCATGAAGTCTGCGCGCGGCGCGCCACCCAAGCCAACGACGACTGGCTCGAGCGACTGACCTCCCCCGAGTGCACCCGCAGACCAGGGCAGTTGCCGCACACCGAGCCACTCGCCGCCCACACGGACATCCGCGCGCGTGCCGATGCCGCTGGCATTCGTGCGCATCTGCTGTGCCGGATCGGTACGGCCCCTGAAGGACACCGTCGCCAGCGGAAACCGGCCGGGTCCCGGCGGCAGCCACTGCATGGCGTCTCCAGAGACCTCGCGGCTCTTGACGACTGCCACGCCGAGCCCATCGACGATGATCGGCACTTCGCTGCTGTAGCCGGACTTGGTGCCCATGCTGATCCAGTCCACCGTGCTGCCGAGCGCATCATGCACCATCACGAAGGCCTCGCGCCCGCGCACCATCTCGGAGATCACGCTTCGGTCAGGCACCCCTGTCACGATGATGCTGGGCTGGCCTGATCCGACAACGTCCACGACTGCCAGAGACTCGGCCATGCCGATTGGCGTCACTCCGACGCGGTGCGGCACCCCACCACTGGCAAGCGGACCGAAGTCCCACACCTCCAGATCCTCGGCAGGTCTCGGGCCGAACCTCGAATGCCACGCCAGCGCCGCAATGCAGGGCGCACCATCCCCGGGCCTCAGAAATCCCACGATCGAAGTCGCATGCAGCGCGCTGAGGCACTCGCAGCGCGGATCCACGCGCCAATGCCAGAGCTGCTCGTTGAGCAGCACGGTGGTACGGCCCGCCTTGAACGCTCCCGATGTGCAGACAAGGTCGAGGTCACCATCCTGGTCGACGTCCAGGGCTGCCACCGAGCCGAAGCCTCGCACCGAGACATCCGCGGCGGAATCCCCGGGCCACGCCATCACCTCGCGCCGCTCGAAGGTGCCGTCGAGCCGGTTGTACAGGATGCTCAGGCCGCCATCCTGCACCACCACGATGTCGAGGTCTCCATCATGGTCTAGGTCGGCGAGCAGCTTGAGCAGAGCCCACGCATCTCCGATGCCGCCAAGCTCGCGCACCGTCTCGGTCCACGTGCCGTCAGACTGCTGGCGCATCACGACCAGTTCTGCGCGCATGGCCGTGGCCGGGTCTGGCGCCTTGCCGGCATCGTTGGCGGCTCGAGCGGCCTCTGTCGCGAGCTTGCGCAGCAGCACGGCATCCACACGCGTGTCGTTGTCGATGTCGCCCCACATCGCACCCACGAGGTCCAGCGGCTCGAGCGGATGGTCGGAAGCCAGCGTCCAGCCCGGCATGGGCGCACATCCGAGCATGATGCGGGACTGCGATGGCGGCCGTGAGCCATCGGCTGCCGTCGGATCAGACCGGCCCTCGTCATACGGCTGCCCGGTGATGTCGAGGATCAGGTCCTGCAGGCCGTCTCCGTTGAGGTCGACGCGGCCCACGATGACATGCCTCTCATTGACCTGATCAAGACCCGCGAGTGGCATCGGCGCCAGGTCGCCGAACGCAGGCCCTTGCGGAACTGAAGCAGCCAGCCCAGTGTCCGGCAGCGCCACCTCTCCGAGCGAACCCATGCGCGTGTACTTGAACTCGGCAATCGATGATCGAGGCGACTGCGCGAGGGCCTCAAAGCGCGCGAGCGCCTCCGCTGCACCAGCCTCATCCCCCGCCCGAAGTCGCAGCCGCTGCAGACCGAGCTGGGCGCTCCGCAGGAGCGGCTCAAGCTGCGCGGCCCGCTCGTACCAGGGCACTGCCTCCGACTCCTTGCCCACCTGCTCGAGGCACTGTGCCGTGTAGTACGCGGCGTGCGCATCGCTCGGATTGGCGTCCGCAGCGCGCCTGAAGTGCGCCAGCGCATCGGCCGGTCGCCCGAGGTAGAGCTGCGCAAGCCCCGCGCAGTAGTCGGCACGGGAGTCGCCCGGATCCTGAGACAGGAGCTCGCGCAGCAGCATGAGTGCCCGCTCCTGCGCGCCGTCCGAGCTCTGGTTCAGGATGGAGATGGCGAGGTCGAGCTTCGCGTCGCGGCTCTGCGGGTGCTGCGCCAGTGCGGCTGCGAAGGTCGCCTCGGCAGCCGAAAAGTCGAAGGTCCCCATCTGCGCTGCGCCTGCATTGAGCGCAGCCACGAGATCGGCTGGCTGCGCCACGGGCGTGCGGTTCCCTGAGCTTCCGGAGCGTTCGCATGCGCATGCGATTGCACAGGCCATGACACCGACCACGGCCAGAACACGCCGCGGCAGGCCACCCGACGTCAACGGTGTCCCTTCGATGCATGGCGGCCCGCATCGATCCGTGGCGTATGCGAATCGATCGTGATCGGGTGCCCCGTGGCGCGCGGCATCACCGCGCGGGACATGTAGTCGTACGCCTCGGTGCGCAGGTGCGCGCGCATGTCATGGCCTCTGCGTCGCGCGCGTTCGGCACGCAGCGCACCGATGTCGATCGGACCGACGACGATTTTCTCCCCTGGACCAGGATCAGCCTGCGCGAGCACGCGGCCGTCGAAGTCCACGACCATCGATCCTCCAGGCCAGCTGAATGCCGGGTACTGCTCGAGCGTGGCTCCCTGGTTTACGGCGACCACGTATAGCGTGTTCTCCGCCGCGCGCGCGCGGTTGAAGAGCGTCCACCAGTCCATGGGCGGCGTCGCACCCCATGGATCCATGTATGCACTCACGCGGATCGCGACCTCACAGCCGCTGAAGGCCAGCTGGCGGATCGCCTCGGGAAAGAGCCAGTCGTAGCAGATGGCGCAGCCAATGGTGCCGATCTCAGTGTGCGCTACGGGGAAGCACTCCGCGGGCGTCGCGCCCACATCGTGCGGGCTCGCGTGCACCTCCCATGGGATCCAGGTGTTCACCTTGCGGTAGCGGCTGAGCACGCCATCTGGCCCGATCAGCAGCGTGGTGTTGAAGGCGATGTCGGCATGCTCAGGATCGCGCTCGATGAAGGTCCCGGTCTGGATGAAGCAGCCATGTGCGCGGCAGAAGGCGATGTACCGGTCCACGTGCTCGTTCGGCAGCTCGACGGCGAGGTGCTTGAGCAGCTCGGGCACCGTGAGGTAGATGGGCGCCGCGTGGGCGAACTCCGGGAAGGCGATCAGCCTGATGTCATGAAAGGGCGCGTAGGCAGCGATCGCGCCCTCAGCCATCTGAAGCATGCGGTCGACACGTGACCCGATCTCCGACCGCGTCTTGGGGCACGGGAATGCGGTCTGGATCGCGGCCGCGTAGTAGCGCATGGGGTGAGCGTAACGCGCCATGCGGCGCGTGCGCTCACGAGCGCTCGTCGATCCATGCGGCTTGGATGGCCTCGAGAATCCGCTCGTTGGATGGGTGCCCGGGCTGCTCCGCGAACCCGGGCAGGGACGTCACCAGCGCACGAAGTGCTGGAAAGGACACTGTCATCGGATCCACATCCGGATGCGCATCCTCGAGCGCCTCTGCGATCTGCTGCACGTCAAGCCAGTGCATCGGTGCAACCCGCACGGTCAGTGCGGGATCTCCTTCACGGCATTGCGGTTCCAGCTCGGCACGCGTACGACGATCGGGCCCGGGCCCGTGATGTCGCACTGGCACGAGAGCCTGCTCGTGCGCTTGAGTCCGGGCGCCTCCTCGACGCGGTCGTCCTCCGCCTCGTCGGATGGCTTGAGGTGCTCCATGCCCTGCTCGATGTACACATGGCATGTCGAGCAGGCGACGACCCCGCCGCACGCGTGCTCGATGTTGATGCCGTGGTCTAGCGCGACCTCGAGGATCGACTCCCCGGTGCCGCCCATGAGGTGCCATTCGGCCCGCTCGGTCCCCGTCAGGCCCTGAGGGTCCTCGAGGTGGAACGTGATGGGAACGATGGGCGGTCCGTGCTCGTGTCCGTCTCTCTTCAGATGCATGGGGCAGGAAGCATAGGTGCCTGACTACGATGGGCAAATGCCGAGCCCGACGTACGGGATTCAGCCGCCTCACGAGCCCGATGCCCACGTCGACCCGCTGGCGACGACGGCGCTGGCGTTCTCGCGTGCCGCAAACCGCCGCTGGAAGGTCCAGCCGCACGAGGCCCGGCTTGCATACCGGTCGCTGCACCGCGCCGGCGCGGCTCCTGGCGCACCCCTCGAGTGGATGGCGCCGCCGGTGCCGGCAAAGACCCTCGTCGACGGGATGACCGTGAAGTTCACGCTGCCCGTAGGCGACGGCCTCGAGACGGAGTCCGTGCTGATCCCGATGCCGCACCGCGACGGATCGGTCACCCGGACGCTCTGCGTCTCGAGCCAGGTCGGCTGCGCCATGGGATGCACATTCTGCGAGACGGCGCAGATGGGGCTGATGCGCCAGCTCACCGTGCGCGAGATCGTGCAGCAGCTGCATGTCGCGCGTCATGTGGTGGCGTGCCCGGAATCGGGTCGCCTCGGCATGCCCGTGAAGAACATCGTCTTCATGGGCATGGGCGAGCCGATGGACAATCTCGATGCGGTGCTTGGCGCGGTCGAGGTGCTGTGCGACCATGATGGCCCTGCGGTGCCGGCGCAGAACATCACGATCTCCACCGTGGGCAGGCTCGACGGCATCCGCCGCCTCGGCGAGTTCATCAGCAGGAGCGGCTTCCGCAAGCTGAATCTTGCGGTGAGCTTGAATGCGCCCAACGATGCGATTCGGTCTTCGATCATGCCGATCAACCGCTCCGCGCCGATGGGTGCCCTGCGCGAGGCGCTGATCACGTTCCCGATGCGCAAGAGCGCGGCGATCTGCGTGGAGTACGTGCTCATCCCTGGCGTCAACGACGCGCCAGAGCATGCCGATCAGGTGTGCGCGTGGCTCTGCGGCATTCGCTGCTCCCTCAACGTCATCCCCTACAACCCTCGCCGCGAGTCGCCGTGGCGCGCCCCCACTGAAGACGAGACCGCCGCATTCCTGGCCCGGTGCATCGCCAACGGCCAGTTCACCAAGCGCCGCGGCACCAAGGGGCGCGCGGCGATGGCCGCATGCGGCCAGCTCGGCAACGAGCGCATCCGGCGCCGCCGGTTCGTGCCGCTTGGCGTGGATCCGACAGCGGCACCAGGCGGCGCGTGACCTGACTCACCAGTGGCCGTGCTGCGGCAGCGCCGCGCAGTCCAGAACCAGCTCGTTGGGCCGTGGCGCGCTCGGAGCCGTGCCGATCGAGAATGCGACAGGTCGGGAGGGATCGCGCCTCCGGAGCCACTCCTCCATGAGCGGAACGTCAAGCGCCTGGAGCGGAGGCATCACGTACTGGCTGTGGGTGAACCCACGGAGACACTCGGTCGGCGCATGCACGATGCCGGCGGGCGCAGAGCTCCCGTTGGCCGAGGGCGCAAGGGTGGACTGGAAGCCCACAATCGACTCGTTCAGCGCACGGGTCGCGCTCCACACCACACCGAAGTGGTGCGCCCTGCTCGCGAGCCCGTAGGTCCCGATGCAGAGCACCAGGCCGAGGGCTCCGGCGACCGCAGCCCGGAGGATCGCATGGCCACTTCCCGCGTGCCACAGCGCCAGCGCGCCAGCGACCGCGAGCATGGCGCATCCGACGTTGGCGCCGCACCCGTAGAGCTCGGACACGGATCCCATCGGCACCGTCGCCGAGAGGCTCAGGATGCACGCGGTCGATGCGAAGGCAAGAGCCCTCCAGCGCACTCCAGGACGCGCACGCTCCATGAGCCCGATGCCAAGGCCGAACATGATGAGCGCCGCCACAAGTGCGATGGACACCAGCGACATGAGTCGGAGCGCCGCCCCGGAGTCGACGTCGCCGATCGCATGGAACGGACCGGTGCCGACTGCCGCACCGAGCGAGGCCATCGCGTTGGTGAGGAGGTTCGACCCGAACTCGGCCCGGTACCGCGACTCGCCGTCGCCGCTGAGCGTGCCGAGCAGCGCGCTTGACCAGATCCTCAGGGCGAGGTGGAGTGCCGTCAGCCCGACGACCGGCAGCAGCGCCAGAGACGCGCCCGATGCGGCGCGCCAGCCTCCGCGCCCCAGCCACACGACCGCCGCAGTGCAGGCCACACCGAGACCGAGCGACCACCCATAGAAGTTCTCCTTGATCAGAAGGCCTGCAGCCATCGTGGCGGACAGCGCGAGCAGGCACCATGCGGGTCGTGCGCCCGCACTGCCCGAGCCAATCCAGCGCCACGCCAGCGCGGCGCTCCATACGCCAAGTGCTGCCGTCCATGTCTGCGAGCAGGCATCCATCTGCCAGACAGAAACCGTCGTCGCGGGCGAGAGCAGCACCATCAGCTGCACGACCGGATGGGCGAGCCGATGCCCAGGCATGGCCTGCACGCACAAGGCACGCACGCCCGCGAGCAGCGCGAGCAGCCCCGCGCCCTGCACGACCATCGCCCATGTGCACTCGAGCGTGACCGGATCCGAGAGGTGGCCGACGATGATCTCGAGCGGCCGGAAGATCGGCTGTGACCACCAGGCGTCCGAGAGCGCCTCGAGCAGCGGCATGTCACGGCCAGGTCCCCTGACGAACTTGATGTCGTCGTTGGCGATGCAGAGGCCCCCGACAGGTGCCCAGAGCATGACGAGAGACGCGCAGACGGCGACCGCCGTCCATGCCGCAGCCTCTGCGGCGCCGCAGCGTGCACGGGACGCCGCTGGTCTAGTCATGGCGCCTCGCGCCACGAGAGGGGGACCCGCGCCTGCGGTGGCGAAGACCTCGGATGGACATGCCAGGGCGGACCGCGCACTCCCAGACCACGATCACGCGCCAGCCCAGCCGCTCGAGTGCGGCGGCGACGCGACGGTCACGGCGGCGGTTGGCCGCAAACTTGGCGGCCCAGTACTCCGACCTCGTCTGCGGCATGGCCGCCAGCCTGCAGCGTCCATGGCGATGCCAGAAGCACCCATGCACGAGGATGACGGTCCTCAGCGCAGGCAGCACGATGTCGGGAGTGCCCGGAAGCGATCTCACGTTGATTCGGAACCTGAAGCCCCGGCGATGCAGGGCGCTCCGGACGATCCGCTCCGGGCCGGTGTCCGACCCGCGGATGCTCCGCATGATGCGGCTGCGCACCTGTGGGCTTACGCGGTCGGCCATGCGGCTCAGACCATGAGCGTGGCGGGGTTCTCGAGATTCTGGCGCACGGTCTGCAGGTACTCGGCCGCCATGGCCCCGTCGATCACGCGGTGATCGAGGCTTAGCGTGGCGGACATCTCGTGACCGACCGCGAGCTGGTGATTGCGCACGACCGGCTGCTCGACGGCTGCGCCGCATGCCAGGATCGCGCTGTTGGGCGGGTTGATGATCGCCGTGAAGTGCTCGACTCCGTACATGCCGAGGTTCGACACCGTGAAGGTGCTGCCGCCCATGTCCTCGGCAGACAGCCCCTTGGTGCGCGCCTTCTCCGCGAGCGCACGCGTCTCGATCGAGATCTGGCGCAGCCCCTTCTGGTCGGCGTGGCGGATGGTCGCCACCAGCAGTCCCCCTCCGCGCTCCGCGGGCAGGGAGACCGCAACGCCCACGTTCACGTCCGAGTGCAGGACGATGCGGTCCCCGCCCCAGCTGGCGTTCATGAACGGGTGCGCCTGCATCCCGATGGCGCACGCGCGCACGATGAAGTCGTTGACGCTGAGCTTGACGCCCTGCGTCTCGAGCTGGCGGTTCAGCATGCTGCGCAGCTCAAGCAGCGCATCCATGCTCACGCGCATGGTCACCTGGTAGTGCGGAATGCTGAGCTTGCTCTCGACAAGACGGCGCGCGATCGTCTGCCGCATGCCGCTGACGGCCACCTCGCGCGCCTGCGCGCCGATGGGAACGACTGGCACCGTGGACACCGGCATCGAGAGCGCCGTCGATGGCGCCCCGGCAGGAGCCGCGCGCACCACTGGCGCGAGCTGGCCGGACTTCATGCGCTGGATCGCCTCCTCGATGTCCCTCTTCACGATGCGTCCGGCGGGACCGGAGCCGCTGATCGAGTCGACCGGCACGCCGAACTCGTCGGCCATGCGCCGCGCCACCGGTGACATGCGCATCCGCGGGCCCGCAGGCTGCGGCGCGCCGGCGATGGCCGGCGCGTCGCCACGACGCGCCGTGGCGTCCAGAAGCTCGACCTTCACGGGCGTTACCGGCGATGGTGCGGTCGCTGCAGGCGCCGGGGAGGCCGGGACGGCAGCGGTGGGCGTGGCCGCAGGCGCTGGCGCCGGGGCTGCAGCCCGCGCGGCTGCGGAGGGCGTGGCGCCAGATGCCGCGGCAGCCGCGACATCCTCGCCATCGGTGGCGATGACCGCGATGGGCGTGCCAACCTTCACCTGCGTGCCGGGATCGACGAGGATCCGGGCCACGACACCGTCGTCGAAGACCGGCATTTCCATGGTGGCCTTGTCGGTCTCGACATCCGCCACCACATCGCCGCTCGAGACAGGGTCACCCTCCTTGACGTTCCACCGAACGATGGTGCCAGCCTCCATGGTGTCGGAGAGTCGGGGCATCGTGAGCTGGACAGGCATCTGCGGGAATCCTTCCGTGGTGCGCTCAGGCGCGGTAGAGGCATGCGCGAACGGCCTCGCAGATGCGACGCGCGTTCGGCAGGTACTCCTGCTCGAGGTTGGTGGCGTATGGCGTAGGCACGTCCACGGAGTGGACGCGGTGCACGTAGTTGTCAAGGTCGTCGAAGCACTCGCGGTGCACGATGGACGCCACCTCGGAGCCTGGCGAGGCGAAGCTCCATGACTGGTCAACGACCACGCACGCGCTGGTGCGCCTGACGCTGCGCACGATGGACCCCACGTCCAGCGGGCGAATGGTGCGCATGTCGAGCACCTCGCACGAGATGCCCTCCTTCGCCAGCGCATCCGCAGCCTCGAGGCAGAAGTGCACAGGCCGGCCGAAGCTGACGAGAGTGATGTCATCTCCCGACCGCGCAAGGCGAGCCTGCCCGAAGGGCACGAGATGGTCTCCCTCGGGCACGTGACCCTTCATGCCCAGCATGCGCTCGCTCTCGAGGAAGAAGACCGGGTCGTCGTCGCGGATCGCCGTCGTCATCAGGCCCTTCGCATCCTCCGGCGTCGCGGGGATCACGATCTTGACCCCGGGCACGTTGGAGTAGAGGCCCTCCACGCACCAGCTGTGCGTCGATCCCAGCTGCCCGCCGGCGCCATTGTTGCCGCGGAAGACGATGGGGCAGCCGAACTGGCCGCCGGACATGTAGAGCATCTTCGGGGCGTTGTTCAGGATCGGGTCCGCCGCCACGAGGCTGAAGCTCCACGACATGAACTCGACGATCGGGCGCAGGCCCATCATCGCGGCACCGATCGCCATCCCGGCGAAGCCGCTCTCGCTGATCGGGGTGTCGATGATGCGCCGCGGCCCGAACTCGTCCAGCATGCCGCGGCTGACCTTGTAGGCGCCGTTGTACTGCGCGACCTCCTCGCCGAGCAGGAACACGCGCGGGTCGCGGCGCATCTCCTGGCTCATCGCCTCGCGGATCGCGTCGCGGAACTCGATCTCGCGAAGCCCGCCCGCGGGCGACTCGGGCGACGTCGACATCATCGTGCTCATGCCAGCTCCCCTGGCGTACGCGCCTTGGACGGGTCGATCGCCTCGAAGCTGGGCACGTTCTCGGCTCCGCCGAGCATCTCCGGCTGGCTCGAACCGGTGTACGGCCCCCACCGCTCCATGAACACGTCCCGCATCAGCTCCTCGCTCGAGGGCGCCGGCGACGCATCAGACCACTCGACCGAGTCGCGCACCTCGGCGCGCACGTCCTTGACCATCTGCTTCCACGCATCCTCCGTCAGGACCGCGCGCGACAGCAGGTGCTCGCGGAGCTTCTGGATCGGGTCATCGGCCTCCCAGTGCTCCTCCTCCTCGCGACCGCGGTACTTGCGGGGATCGCTCATCGAGTGGCCCTTGAAGCGGTAGCAGCGCATGTCGACGAACGCCGGGCGGCTGGTGCGACGCGCGGTCTCGCAGATCTCGTGCATCTCGTGGTAGACCGCCAGCACATCCATGCCGTCCACCTCGTACGAGTCGATGCCGTAGGCCGCACCCTTGACGCCCAGGCGATGCGCCATCGTGGTGCCTCGCGCGATGTGGGTGCCCATCGAGTATCCGTTGTTCTCGCAGATGACCACGCACGGGATGTCGAGCAGCCCGGCGAGGTTCATGGCCTCATGGAACGCCCCCTGGTTCAGCGCGCCATCGCCCAGGAACGCCAGCGCGACCCGGCTCGATCGCCCACCCTTGATGACCTCATCCTCGTACTTGGCCGCGAAGGCCAGGCCCACGCCAAGCGGGATCTGGGCGCCCACGATGCCGTGTCCTCCGAACAGGTTGTTCGCGCGGTCGAACATGTGCATCGACCCGCCCTTGCCCTTCGCGCATCCGCCGATCCTGCCGAACATCTCCGCCATGCAGGCACGCGCCGACATGCCGCGCGCGAGCGCGTGGCCATGGTCGCGGTATGCGGTCACGATCGGGTCCGAGCGCTCCACGGCTGCCGTGCACCCGACCGCCACCGCCTCCTGCCCGATGTACACGTGGCAGAAGCCGCCGATCTTCTTGTCCTGGTACGACTGCATGCACCGGGTCTCGAACTCCCGGATCAGGTACATCTGGCGAAGCCAGCCGAGCGCGGTCGCGGCCGCAACCTCCGGGTATGTCTTGCGTGGCCTGTCCGCACCGCCGTGCACGTCGAAGGGACGGGCAGGTGCGGATGGATCCGAGAGGGAGGTCATGAGGACTCCGCCAGACTGGGCTGGCCGCTGAAGGCGAGTCCCTAGTTATAGGGGATGTGCCCCCTCCCCGGCAAACTCCTCGCTCAGTTGGCCTTGCCC
>VERO01000231.1 GCA_018882625.1 Phycisphaerales bacterium
GGGCACGATCATGAGCTACTGCCACCTGTGCTCAGGGGGCTTGGCCAACATGAAGATGCGCTTCCACGAGAACAGCGTGGGCGCGATGCGCACGTTCCTCAACGCGGCCTCGTGCAACATCACGGGACCGACGGAGCGTCCCGCCACCCTGCCTGACCGGGTGGTCGTCTCGCAGCCGGTGACGCTGGACATCGACGTGCTCGCCAACGATCTCGCGTTCAACTGCGAGAGCGTCACCATCGCCTCGGTCATCGGCAGCGCGCCGGAGGCGCTGCTCACCCTGGTCCCTGGCGCGGGACCGGAGGGGCGCGACGTGATTCGGGCCGACATCAACATGGCCCCCGGTGGCCGTGTGGATGCCAGCTACCGGGTCGTGGACTCGTCGGGCTGGTGGTCGGCTGCGACTCCGCTGGTGATCCAGGGGCTCCGGCTCCGCACCGCAGAGGACCCGACAGGGTCGCTGCCCGGTGTCGCCGCCGCGTACTACGCGCTGACCGATCCGGTGGTGCTCCCTGACTTCTCGACCCTGTTGCCCTACGCCTCGTCGTCCGTGACGTCCCTGAACTTCGCCAGCACGGGCGGCAACTTCGCCAGCTCGGGCCGCGCGGAGAACGTGGGCGCGCTGTTCACGGGATGGATCGACATCCCGCAGCCTGGCGAGTGGCGGCTCTTCACCAACTCCGACGACGGGTCGAAACTCTGGATCGGCGACGAGCTCGTGGTGAACAACGATGGGCTTCATGGGATGGTCGAGGTTGGCGGGACCATCGCGCTTGCGCGCGGCCGGCACCTGATCCGCGTCGGCTTCTTCGAGCGTGGCGGAGGTGCGGGCCTGATCGTCTCCTGGGAGGGGCCAGGCACCCCCAAGCAGGTGGTCCCTGCCAGCCGCTGGACGCGTGGCGGCACTGTGAACTGGGCGGACGTGAACCGGGACGGTTCGGTCAATGCACTGGACATCTCGGGCATCCTTGCCGCATGGGGCAGCCTGTCCGGCGGTACTGCCGATGCCACCCGCGACGGCCGCGTCGACGGCAGCGATCTCGCGGTGGTGCTGGCAGGCTGGGGCGGATAGCGCACACCAGTCCGGCTCGGCCATCACGCGAGCGCGGGCACCTTCGAACCGGTGACTGGGGCGTTCAGGCGAGCGCGGCGGCCCTCAGGCGAGCGCGGCGGCCCTTAGGCGAGCGCGGCGGCCTTCGAGTCGATGCAGGCGATCAGGTCGTTCCACGACTTGTCGAAGGAGTCCCTGCCCTCGACCTGCAGGGCCTGCGCGGTCGCGTCAAGATCGATGCCGGCCTTCGTCACCGCATCCAGCGTGGCCTTCCATGACATGTCCGTGGGCGAAAGGACCGACGCGACCGTGCCGTGGTCGCCCATCGCGAGCAGCGTGTGCTCGGGAATGGTGTCGACCGTGCGCGGCGCAGCAAGCGACTCCACGTAGAGCGTGTCCTTCAGCGCAGGATCCTTGGTGCTGGTGCTCGCGAACAGCAGGCGCTGCGCCCGCGCTCCCTTGGCGGCGAGCGCCATCCAGCGCTCGCTCGTGAAGAGCTCGACGTAGCTGCGGTAGCACTGGCGTCCGACGGCGATGCCCAACGTGTTCGCGAGGTTCGCGGGCAGGCGCTTGGCGGTCTTGCCGTCCCAGCGGGAGATGAAGAGGCTCGCGACGCCGCACACGCCATCGAGGGGCTGCCCTGCCTTCGCACGGCGCTCGAGACCTCGCATGTACGCCTCGGCCGCCGCGCGGTACTGCGCATCGGAGAAGAGCAGCGTCACGTTGATGGAGACGCCATCGGCAGTGAGCGACTCGATCGCCGGAATGCCCTCAGGCGTACCCGGCACCTTGATGAAGAGGTTCTTGCGCGAAGCCTTCGCGTGCAGCGCGCGGGCCTGCTTCACGGTGGAGTCGGTGTCGTTGGCGAGCAGGGGCGACACCTCGAGCGATACCCATCCGTCCTCGCCCCCCGTGCGCGCGTGGATCGGCGCGAAGAGGTCGCACGCACGCCGCAGGTCGGTCAGCGCGATCTCGAAGAAGATCTCCTCAGGCTTCATGCCCTTGCCCATCAGCCCGCGGATCTGCGTGTCGTAGCTGTCGCCGCCGGTGACGGCCTTCTCGAAGATGCTCGGGTTGGACGTGAGGCCCGTGACCGAGAGCTCGCGCACGTAGCGCTCGAGCGTCCCGGAGTCGAGGAGGGTTCGGGTGATGTTGTCCAGCCAGACGCTCTGTCCGGCGATCGAGAGGAGTGCAGTGCCGCGCATAGGCGGTCGAGGATAGCCGCCCCGCTACCCTCCCCCCAGCCATGACCACATCCGCCGCCGCAACCTCCGGATCGCCTGCACACATCGCCCCCACAAGCCGCCCGGAGTGGGCCGCCCTGGAGGCGCACGCCACGCGCCTCGCCGGCGCGCACCTGCGCGAGCTCTTCAAGGCCGATTCGGGCCGCGGCCCGTCGCTGGCCTTCGAGGGTCCGGGCGGGATGCTGATGGACATCTCCAAGCAGCGCATCGACGCGCAGGCGCTCGCAGCGCTGATCGCGCTCGCGCGGGCGTGCGGCGTCGAGCAGCGACGAGATGCCATGTTCGCGGGCGCGAAGATCAACTCCACCGAGGGGCGCGCTGTCCTGCACGTCGCGCTGCGTGCGCCCAGAGGCACGCGCACGATGGTGGATGGGCAGGACGTGGTCGGGCCGGTGCACGAGGTGCTCGACCGGATGGCGGCCTTCGCCGACTCGGTGCGGTCCGGCGCGTGGACCGGCCACACCGGCAAGCGCATCCGCAACGTGGTGAACATCGGCATCGGCGGCAGCGACCTCGGTCCGGCGATGGCCTACGACGCGCTCGCTGACTTCGCCGATCGCGGCGTCCGGTGCCGGTTCGTGTCCAACGTGGACGCCAACGACTTCTTCGAGAAGACGCGCGACTGCGACCCGGCCGAGACGCTCTTCATCGTCGCCAGCAAGACCTTCACGACGCTCGAGACGATGACCAACGCAGCCACCGCGCGCGAGTGGCTGCTCGCCGGGCTCGGCGCCGGCAAGGACGCGGTCGCGAAGCACTTCGTGGCCGTGTCCACGGCCGCAAAGGAGGTGTCGGCGTTCGGCATCGACACCGCGAACATGTTCGGCTTCTGGGACTGGGTCGGGGGCCGGTACTCGATGGATTCCGCGATCGGCCTCAGCACCATGATCGCCGTGGGCCCGGCACAGTTCCGCGAGATGCTCGCCGGCTTCCATGCGATGGACGAGCACTTCCGCACGACGCCGCTCGAGCGCAACCTGCCCGCGCTGATGGGGCTCGTGGGCGTGTGGAACCGCAACTTCCTCAAGTGCGCGACGCTCGCGGTGCTCCCCTACGACCAGCACCTCGACCGCTTCTCGTCGTACCTGCAGCAGCTCGAGATGGAGTCCAACGGCAAGCACGTGACGCTTGCGGGCGAGCGCGTGGCATGGGACACGTGCCCGGTCGTGTGGGGACAGCCCGGCACCAACGGCCAGCACGCCTTCTACCAGATGATCCACCAGGGCACGTCGATCGTGCCCTGCGACTTCATCGCCTTCTGCCAGCCTGCGCACGACCTTGGCCAGCACCAGGACATGCTGATCGCCAACGTGCTCGCGCAGGCGGAGGCGCTCGCGTTCGGGCTCACGGCAGACGAGGTGCGCGCGCAGGGCGTTGCGGCGGAGCTCGTGCCGCACAAGCAGTTCGACGGCAACCGCCCGTCGACGACGGTGATGTGCGACCGGCTGACGCCGCGCATGCTCGGCCAGCTGATCGCGCTCTACGAGCACAAGGTCTTCACGCAGGGCTGCATCTGGGGCGTCAACAGCTTCGACCAGTGGGGCGTGGAGCTCGGCAAGGTGCTCGCCAAGCGCATCATCCCCGAGCTGTCGGGGCCCGCGCCCAAGCCCGCGCACGACTCGAGCACCCAGCAACTGATTGGCCGCTACCGCGCGAAGCGCGGCCGGTGACGGCGGGCGTGAAGTCGGGCCGGAACGCGATCCGGCGCTAGGCCGCTCCGGCGAGCCGGCGGGCGCACTCGCCGATGACCTTGGCGGCGCGGACCACATCGTCCTCGGTGGTCTCGCGGCCAGTGGTGAGGCGAATCGTGCCATGCGCGACCTGCGGCGGGATGTTCATGGCGGTGATGACCGGTGACGGCTCGAGAGATCCGCTGCTGCATGCAGCGCCGGCCGACGCGCAGATCCCGCGCTCGGACAGCAGCAGCAGCA
>VERO01000232.1 GCA_018882625.1 Phycisphaerales bacterium
GCTGACACTCGGGACGAGCGCCTTCGCGGCAGCAAGCGCCTCAGGCGTGGCCTCCTGCTCGGCGCCGAACCCGTAGTGGGACAGCTGCAGGTAGAAGGGCTTGCCTGCCTTCACCTGATCCCGCATGAATGCGATGCCGCGGTCCGTGATCGACTGAGCCTGCTTCGGGTTTGGGGCGATGCCGCGCTCAGGTCCCTGATTGCTGTTGTTGCCGTCGCACAGGTCGAATCCCACAGCGCTTGGTGCCTTCCGGCCCACGTGCCACTTCCCGAAGTGGGCGCTCGCGTAGCCGAGGTCCTTGAGCACGGCACCGGTCGTGCGCACGCCGGCGGGGAGGTCCGCCTCGGGCTCCGGCGGGACTGTGCGCATCAGCTTGTAGCGCTCCTCGGCCGCCCCACCGCCTGGCTCGTTCTGGTAGGTCATGCGCAGCTTCGAGGGACCGATCCCGGTGACCCAGCTCGCACGCGAGGGCGTGCAGCGCGGCGCAGACACGTAGAAGTCGCTGAATCGCATCCCATCCCTGGCGAGCGTCTCGAGGTTGGGGGTGAGTCCTGCCGGACGCGCACTGCTCGGCGGCTGGCCGTCCATATCCACGGACGTGCTCGACCATCCCTGCGCCTCCGCCTGGATGAAGATGAAGTTCGGCCGCGGCGTGGCATCGGCCGCCTTGGGCGGAGGCGCCTGTAAGGCACCCCAGGCCACAACCGCAAGTGCGAATGCAAGCGAAGCGCCTGCGCGAAGGCACGAGATCATCGGTTCATTCCTCCAGCACCGCCCGACCGTCGTCGTGGTGCGCTCTGTGCGAGAAGTGGCCGTCCGCGACAGCGAACGTGTCCACAAGCTCGAAGGTGACTGCACGCGGCCCACCGCGTGCCTGGGGCAGCTGCCCGAGCCGCATCGTCCGGATCATGCCGGACTCGGGGTCGTACTCGATCTCCACGGTCCGAGGCCCGCCCTTCGCATCAGCGCGACGCGTCGCCGAGATGCGCGGCCACGGCTGTCCCGCCGCCGGCTCCGCAGGGTGGATGACAACCGAGTAGCTCGCCGCGAGATCCGGCAGGCTCTCGTGCGGGTTGATGAACGGCAGGTCATGCTGGCTGCCGGGCAAGGCTCCGCTGAAGCGACGAGTGTCGCCGCTGACCCGCACCGGGCCATCCGCCGGGACGATCCACGCTGTGGCGCCATCGCAGCCGGACACGACCTGACGTCCCCGATCGTCGGTGCGCACAAGCACGTACCGGTTGGGATCGCGAACAGTCAGGACGGCGCCATCAATGGGTGCCTGACGGCGCCGACCGTCCCTCGCGCGCGGATCGAACGAAGGCAATGCCTCGTCACGGCGCTTGCCCGCCGGCTTGGCGGCCGAATCGACCCGAAGCACATAGGTGCGGTCGCCTCCGCGAGCTGTCGCCACGATCCTGGCCAGCACATCGCTTGCGTCGGCACTCGGTACCGAACGCACGGACGCCCAGATGGCCAGCGTCGCCACAGCCACCGCGGCCGCGACCGCGGACACCCGCCGAAGCGCGTGCATGACTGCCCAGCGCCGCGCATGCGCGCGGCCCGCCGCAACATCCAGGTACTGCCTGTCAAGCGCATCATGCAGCATCGCAAGGCGTGCCAGCTCTCGCGCGGCTTCGGGGTCACGCTCGATCGCCGCGCTCAGCTCGGCCGCACCCTGCACCGAGATGGTGCCATCGAGCAGCTGGCTCGCCAGTGCGCGGATGTCGGCTGCGCCGTCGCTCACGTGCCGCCTCCCGCTGCAGCGGCACGTATCCGCCGCTCGATGCACTCCCGCAAGGCCTCCCGGATGCGCTGGAGCGACTTGGACACGGTGTTGGAGTTGAGCCCCATCAGCTCCGCGATGCGCGCCGGCTTGAGGCCAGCGCGGTAGCGCAACTCGCACATCTTCCGCTGCCGCCCATCGAGCCCCGCGAGGCAGGCATCAAGGTGGTCGGCGGCGACACGCTCGGATGGCTCAACCTCTGCAATCGCCGCTGCGAGGCGGTCCTGCGCAGCCTCCGTCAGAGGCGCAGGGAACCGCATGCGCCGCCGGCGCGCGTCGTACGCGGCACGACGCGCGAGCGTGAGCGCCCATGGCAGGAATGGCCTCGACCGGTCGTACGAGCCGCATGACTCCAGGACCCTCGCCACCGTGTCCTGCAGCACCTCATCGCGAAGGTCCCGGTCGCCGACGAGCGCGTGCACAAAGGCGCTTACCGCCGGCTGTGCGGCAGTCCATAGTGCGACGGCATCGGCTGCGCGCGGGTCCACGGAGGGGAATTCTCCTCCTGCCGGCATTCGTGACACACAAAGCGCGCACTTCCCCGAACATTGGCCGCACCGGCCGCCTGACCCGGCCTCCCCCTCCGACCGCCAGTTCCCCTAGGCGTACCGCTCCCTGATGCGCGGCACGAGGTACTCGCGGAATGCGGTCTCGAGCGTGTGGCTCGGCGACCAGCCCCAGTCGCGGCGAGCCGCCGAGTCATCGCACGACTCGGGCCACGAGTCGATGATCGACTGCCGACCCGCATCCGGCTCGAATGAGATCTCCGCGCCGGGGAACGTCGATTGCACGAGGGCGGCGAAGTCCGCGGCGCTCGGAGAGAAGCTCGCCACGTTGTACGTGCTCCGCGAGAGCGATGCCTTCGGCGCCGCCATCAGCCGCACGATCGCGTCGATCGCCTCCGGCATCGTCATGAACGGGATGCGCGAATCGGGACGCACGAAGCACCGGTACGGCTTGCCGGCTGCAGCGGCATGGATCATCTCCGGGCCGTAGTCGCTCGTGCCGCCCGATGGCACCGTCTCGGCGCTGATGATGCCTGGAAAGCGGATCGACCTGAAGTCGATGGGCCTCTCGGTGCGGTCCTTCGCGAGCTTGCGGTAGTGGAACTCGTAGTAGCGGCCCAGGTGCTCGCCCTCGAGCTTGTTGCACCCGTACATCGTGTGCGGGTCAAGGTGCTCGTCCTCGCCGACAGTGCCCGCTGCACGCTTGGCGGCCACGCTCGCCATGCCGTACGCGGCGATCGAGCTCGGGAAGAAGAACTTCACCGTACGGCCGTGCGTGCGCGCCTGCTCCGCGGCGAGGTGCAGCATGTTGATCGTGCCGCCCACATTCACGTGATGCGCGGTCTCGGGCGCGAACTCGCCGCGCGTCGAGAGCAGCGCCGCAAGGTGGTAGACCTCGCCGATCTCGTACATCGCCAGCAGCCGCTCGAGCATCGCGCGGTCGCAGATGTCGCCGACGTACGTGTGGTCGCAGCACTCGCGGATCTCCGGCGCGAGCTCGCGGATGTCCATCGCCACGATCGCCGGAGCGTCGTCGCCGGCGACTTCCGCGTGCGCACGCAGCATGGTGAGCAGGCCATGGCCCATCTCGCCGCCCGCGCCCGTGACGAGGATCGCTGCCTTGCGCTGCACTCCGGTCGGGGCGTGCGGGTGATGCGTTCCGTGGGCCTGTGGCGAGAGCATTCCGCGAAAGTTACCCGCTGCCGGGTCAGGCACCAACGCTCAGCGCGCAGCCGAGGCGCAGCAGCAGCGCCTTCGTGGCCTCGATCCCCTCGACCTCACCGAGCGACTTGCCCTCGTACTCGATGCCGACCGGTCCCGCGTATCCCGCGGCACGCACGATGCGCATCATCCGCGGGTAGTCGATCACCGTCTCGTTGCCGGCCGCATCGAAGGAACCGCTCTTGGCGCTCACCGCGCCCGCCCACGGCATCATCGCCTCGACGCCCGCGTAGCGGTCCGCGACCGTGCCGTCCGCGCACGTGAAGTTCCCGAAGTCCGGAAGCGTGCCGCACTCGGGCATGTCCACCGCGCGCATCAGCCTCGCCACCCCCCCGCCGTCGCACGAGAGCCCGCCATGGTTCTCGACAAGCACCCGAAGCCGCCGCGGCCGCGCCGCATCACACAGCGCGCGCAGCCCCTCCGCGCACAGCTTCAGCTGCTCCTCGGCGTCGCCCTCGCTGCGCGCGTTCACGCGGATCGCCATGCACCCCAGTGCCGCCGCGACATCCATCCACCTGTCGTGCGCACGCACCGCAGCGGCGCGCGCCCCAGCATCGGGATCCCCCACCATGCCAAGACCGTCGCACATGATGAGGCGGTTCGTCACGCGGCTCGCGCGCGCCCGCCCCGCGAGCTCGGGCACCCACTGCGCGTCATCGGGGCGGCCCGCGTAGAAGGAG
>VERO01000233.1 GCA_018882625.1 Phycisphaerales bacterium
CGCCGGCACTCATCAATGTGGTCTAGCCCCATAGAGACAGGCTACCGGCCAGCGCGGGCGAGCCGGTAGAAGTGACCTTTATGGTCGCGGGCGCCATTTCCCGGGGCGATCTAGATTTACGGCATGGACGCACTGTCTGGGCTTACTAAGCAGCAGTTATGTGATGCGATAGCTGACACAGTTGGAGTGACCCGTAACGTGCTGGGTCCCGGTTCGAAGGAGCATGTAAGGTTTCTTCGTGACGTCGCGCACAAACTAGGTCTCGATTCCAGGGGCAGAAAGCACGAGTTAGCACAACGGATAGTGAAGAAGGTTGGGCAGCCATGGGATGACGAGTGCCACTCGGCAGGTGAGACAGTGACTGCATTAGCGCTTAGTCGGATTCTGGTCGGACTCGGTAGATCGAAGGAGTATGTAGATGCCGGTTACAAGGCGGCCGTTGAGCAGTTGATCACCCAGGGGCCACCCTCCGAATTGCCTGTTGGTAGCGCATCGCCGACTCGGCTACCTGTCAAGCGTTACTCGTTTTATCGTGACCCGCACGTGGCGGCATGCGTACTGGCGTACGCGCGTGGTCGCTGCGAGGCATGTCTCCGCGAGGCGATTTTCAATCGGCCAAATGGAACCCCTTATCTAGAAGTGCATCACGTCACCCCTCTCGCAAATGGAGGACCGGATACCGTCGAGAATACGGTAGCCCTGTGTCCAAACTGTCATCGCCGAGCGCATCACTCGATAGATGCAGTGCTGTTCAGTAAACAACTCGCTACGGTGGTCAGCACCCGAACCTGGCCCTGACCAAACTGCCGCGATAGCACCTCGCCTCTTAGCGTGCCTCGCGTTTTCCGCAGCCCTCACCCCGGCTGCTGGCAACTCAAGCAGTGCAGGCTGCCGAGCCCGACCACCAGCCACCTGGCCATGATCGGTTCGGCGCGCAGGCCGGTCGCCCGCTCAAGCACCTTGCACGCCGCGTCATCGCTGGCGCCGCCGAACACCGGCACGAAGACCGTGCCGTTGGCGATGAGGAAGTTGGCGTGGCTCGCGGGCAGCATCATGCGGCCGCCTGGGCCGAACCGGTCTGGCGGGAAGTCGTAGTGGATCGGCTCAGGCACCGGCAGCGCGTGCAGCTCGAACGCGTTGCCGCGCGAATCCCGCGCGGCCTCGAGCGCACGCCAGTTCGACTCAAGCATGTCGTGGTCGGGGTGGCCTTGCGGCGCGCGCACCGCGGCGATCGCGTCGCGGCGCGTGAAGCGCGCGATGTCGTCGATGTGGCCGTCGGTGTCGTCGCCGGTGATGCCGCCGGGCAGCCAGATCACGGTGTCGATGCCCAGCGCATCGCGCAGCACGCGCTCGGGGTCGCGGCCCGCGCCGCGGTTGGCGTTCTGCAGGCACTGCCGCGTGGTGAGCACGCAGCCCGCGCCGTTGACGTCGATCGAACCGCCCTCGAGCACGAAGTCGTGCGACCACATCGGCACGCCCCATCGCTCGCGGATCGACTGCGGCACGGCATCATCAAGGTCGCGCACCTCGTACTTGCCGCCCCATCCGTTGAAGCGGAAGTCGTGGCCGGCGACGCGGCCATCTGGGTGCGTCACGAAGATCGGCCCGAAGTCGCGGATCCACGAGTCGTTGGTGGGGATGCCCAGCTCCGCGCACTCGCGCACCTCGACCACGCGCGACATCGCCGCGCGCCACGCATCCCACTCCGCCTGCGCCTTCTCAAGGCAGAGCGGCCACGTCTCTGCGTTGTGCGGGCGCACTAGCCACACGCAGGCCAGGCGCTCCCACTCCGCGGGCATGCGGAAGCCTGATTCGCGCGCGGTGCCTGGCAGAATCGCGCTGGGCGCCGCCGTGCCGCTTGCCTTCGCACCTGCCGCCGGCGCGCCACCCGCACCCGCCTGCACTCCCTTGGCCACGCTCATGTCGTGCTGTCCGCAAATCGCTGCGTGATGCCACCGTACGCATCGATGCGCCGGTCGCGGAAGAAGGGCCACCCGCGGCGCAGCTCCTCGATCTTGCTGAGGTCGCAGTCGGCCACGATCACTTCCTCGCGGTCCTCGCTGCCCTGCGCCACGACCGTGCCGCCCGGATCGATCACCACCGACGTGCCCCAGAACTTGAGGTCGCGCTCGGTGCCGACGCGGTTGATCGCGACCACCCACACTCCGTTGGCGATCGCGTGCGCGCGGTGCATCGTGACCCACGCATCGCGCTGCTGCGCGGCATCAGCGGGCGTCTCGCCGTGGTACCAGCCGATCGCGGTGGGGTAGAAGATGATCTCGGCGCCGCGCATCGCAGTGAGCCGCGCGGCCTCGGGGTACCACTGGTCCCAGCACACCAGCATGCCGCAGGTGGCGTGCTTGGTGCGCACGGCCTGCCATCCGAGGTCGCCCGGCGTGAAGTAGAACTTCTCGAAGAAGCGCGGGTCGTCTGGGATGTGCATCTTGCGGTACTTGCCCGCGATCGCGCCGGTGGGGTCGATCCAGATGCTGGTGTTGTGGTAGAGGCCAGGGGCGCGGCGCTCGAAGAGGCTCGCGGTGATGTCGACCTTGAGCTGCGCCGCGAGCGTGCACAGGCGGTCGCTCGTGGGACCGGGGATCGGCTCCGCAAGATCCATCAGGGCGGCATCCTCGACCTGGCAGAAGTAGTGCCCGGCGAAGAGCTCCTGCGTGGCGATGATGGTCGCTCCCTTGGATGCCGCCTCGCGGGCCATCCGCTCGACCTTGTCGAGGATGGCCTCCCGGGGGGTGCCCTCGGGGGAGGCGTGCTGGAGGAGCGCGATGCGCGCCGTTCGGGTCGTGGCCGCCATGGTGAAGGGGTGAGTGTAGGTCGATAAAGGGGCACTTGACGGCGGCGGGCCAAGCGGAAAGGATGCTGCCTTCCACAGGAGGCCATAGCCTCCGCCCTACTCCTATGTATAGAAGAAGAGGAAGAGTCTGATGGCTGATGGAATTGACGCCCGCGGCCTGCGCAAGTCGTTCGGGTTTGTGGAGGTGGTGCGTGGCATCGACCTGCGGGTGACCGCGGGCGAGGTGCTCGGGTTCCTGGGCCCCAACGGGGCCGGCAAGACCACCACCATGCGCATGATCACTGGGTTCCTCGAGCCCTCGGCAGGGTCGGTGCGGCTCTGCGGCATCGATGTCGCCGAGGACCCGATCGCCGCGCGACGCACCTTCGGGTACCTGCCCGAGGGCGCGCCCGCGTACCCCGACATGACCGTGCGCGAGTACCTCGCGTTCATCGGCGCCGCGCGCGGGCTCGAGCCGCGCCGTGTGCGCGAGCGGCTCGACCACGTGGTGACGCAGGTGCACCTTGGCGGCGTGATGCACCAGGCGATCGAGACGCTCTCCAAGGGATTCAAGCGGCGTGTGGGCATCGCGCAGGCGATCATCCATGACCCGCCGGTGCTCATCATGGACGAGCCCACCGATGGGCTCGACCCCAACCAGAAGCACGAGGTGCGCGAGCTGATCCGGTCGATGGGATCGACCAAGTCGATCGTGCTCTCGACGCACATCCTCGAGGAGGTCGAGGCGATCTGCACGCGCGCGGTGGTGATCGCGCGCGGCGTGACGGTGTTCGACGGCACGCCCGAGCAGATGGAGCAGCGCGCGCCCGCGGGCGTCACGCGCAACAGGCTCGACCGCGTCTTCCGCGACCTGACCAGCGCAACGGCGGAGGTGGTGGTGGGTGCGCGCGGCGGTAGTGGCGGCGGCGCGGCCGCACGAAGGTCGGAGGTGTCCACATGAGATCGCTTCGCGTGGTGTTCGGGCGCGAGCTGCGCGCCTACTTCAACACGCCGCTTGCGGCGGTGTTCCTGGTGGTGTTCCTGTTCCTGGCGGGGCTCTTCACCTTCTCGGTGGGGCAGCTCTACGAGCGCGGGCAGGCGGACCTTCGTCCCTTCTTCCAGTTCGTGCCGTGGATGTTCCTGTTTCTCGCGCCTGCGGTGAGCATGCGCCTGTGGGCCGAGGAGCGGAGGCTGGGCACCATCGAGTGCCTCACGACGCTGCCGATGCCCCTGTGGCAGGTGGTGAGCGCGAAGTTCCTTGCGGCGTGGGCGTTCTGCTGCATCGCGCTGGTGCTGACGCTGCCGCTGTGGCTGACGGTGAACTGGCTCGGCGAGCCTGACCAGGGCGCGATCGTCGCGGGCTACGTCGCGAGCG
>VERO01000234.1 GCA_018882625.1 Phycisphaerales bacterium
GCTCGGCACAGCGTCGATGCGCGGCGCGTCCGGCGCAGACTCGGCGCGCACGGAGTGGGACGCCGTCGAGGCGAGGTGGAGCGACCTGGAGTCGATGCCCAGGCTCCTGCTCGAGCGGGCCAAGGACGCGGATCCGGCCGTGGAGTCGGTGGTGGCCGGGTCCGGCGGGCGAACGCTCAGCGTGCGCTCCGACGGCACCGCCGTGCTGATGGTCCGCGTCGCGGGCAGCGATGTCCCGCAGCCGCTGACGCTTCCGCCTGAGGCGCTCCCCGAGAACTCCCGCACGCTCGGTCTCGCGCTCGTCGGGAGATTCCCGGCAAGCCTCGAGCTCGCGGCAGTCATCCTGCTGATGGCGATGCTTGGCGCTGTGGTGCTCGCGCGGCGGCAGGGAGACCTTGCCGAGGACGAGCGGCGCGGACTTGCCGGCCTGTCGCGCCTGGTGGACGGCGGGGAGTCCAGGCCATGACACAGGCACTCCTCGCCATGGCGCAGGATGGAACGCTGCCCGAGCTGCCGGAGACGCTGCGCGCGGCGCCGTCGGGCGAGATCGCCGCGGCGCTCCTGATCAGCGCCCTGCTCATGGCGATCGGCGTGGTCGGGTTCCTCTCGCGCCGCAACATGATCATCATGTTCCTGTGCACGGAACTGATGTTCCAGGGCGCTGCGCTGGCGATGGTGGCGTTCAGCAGGCACCACATGGACGTGTCCGGCCAGGTGTTCGTGATCTTCATCCTGACGGTCGCCGCGGCTGAGGCTGCGCTGGCGCTCGGCCTTGTCGTGCTGCTGCACCGCCGGCGCGAGACGCTCAGCGCCGAGGCATGGGGAGAGCTTGGCGAATGACGCTCGCGCAGTCCATCCCGACGGCCACCGTGTCCGAGTCGATGTCATGGGTCGGCCTGGCGCTGCTGTTCCCGCTCGTGAGCGCGGTGCTGTGCGCGCTGATGGCGGCCTTCCGGTTCCGCGGCAAGGGCCCGGCGCTGGTCACGGCGATCGCGCTCGGGGCCAGCTTTGCGGTGATCCTCCGCGCGTACATGACCTACTCCGGCACGCCGGTGGTCATCCCCATCTTCGACTGGATCGACTTCTCGTGGTCTGGCGGCGGCACGTTCAAGTCATTCGCGGCGAACATGTCGCTGTACGTCGACAGGCTCACGCTCTTCTGGATGCTGTTCGTGACGGGCCTCGGCACGCTGATCACCGTGTACGCGAGCGAGTACATGGAGTCGGACCGCGGCGCCGGCTACTGCAGGTTCTTCTTCGGGATCAGCATCTTCCTGGCGTCGATGACCGCGCTGGTGATGAGCGACAACCTGCTGATGCTCTACCTCGGCTGGGAGGGCGTCGGCCTCGCGAGCTACCTGCTCATCGGCTACTACTACACGCGTCCCTCGGCGGTGGCCGCCGCGAAGAAGGCGTTCATCGTCAACCGCATCGGCGACCTCGGGCTCGCGCTCGGCACGTTCCTGATCTGGTCCAACTACGGCACCGTGCAGTACGACACGCTCTTCGCGGCGCTGTCGTCGGGCGGATGGTCGGGCGCCGACTGGGACAAGTCGCTGATCCCCTACCTGCTAATGCTCGGCGCCTTCGGCAAGAGCGCACAGATCCCGCTGTACGTATGGCTGCCCGATGCGATGGAGGGCCCGACGCCGGTGTCGGCGCTCATCCACGCGGCCACGATGGTGACCGCGGGCGTGTACCACATCGCGCGCATGTACCCGCTCTTCGAGCTGCATCCAGATGCGCTGGCCACTGTGGCCTGGATCGGTGGCGGCACCGCGCTGCTGGCGGCCACCATCGGCATGGCCCAGTACGACATGAAGCGCGTCTTCGCGTACTCCACGATCTCGCAGCTGGGCTACATGTTCCTGGGCCTCGGCGTGGGCAGCACCTTCGCGGCCGCGTACCACACGTTCACGCACGCGTTCTTCAAGGCGCTGCTGTTCCTCACGGCGGGCGCGGTGATGCATGGCTTCGGCGGCCAGCTTGACATCCGCAAGCTCAGCGGACTCCTCAAGGTTCCTGGGTTCCGCATCGTGGGCTGGATGATGCTCGTCGGGTGCCTCTGGCTCTCCGCGCTTCCCTACAGCGCCGCATTCTTCTCGAAGGACGAGATCATCCTCGCGGCCTTCATCAACGGCGACCGTGCGATCCCTGCGCTCGGCTGGATCGCGCTCGGCACCGCCGCGCTCACCGCCTACTACACCTTCAGGGTGTGGTTCCGGGTGTGGCTCGGTCCGGTGCGCTACGAGCCCGATCCTGTGGAGATGGCGCACATGGCCGCCGCGCACGGCGCGGACCATGGCCACGGTGACCACGGGCACGACGCCGCAAGCCATGGTGCGCACGGGCACTCCGCAAGCCACGGCACTGGACATGGGCATGGGGACTCGCACGACTTCCACCCGCACGCGCCTCGGCTGGCCATCAATGGCGTGCTGGTGATCCTCGGCATCGGTGCCGTGCTCGCGGGACTCCCCAACTACCTCGTGATGGCCGGTCGCGAGAGCGAGAACTGGGTCCAGTGGATGCTGGCCGGATCCTCCGCGTACCAGGGTGCGGGCGTACCCGGCGGAGACCACAGCCACACGATCCTCGGCATGGATGCGCATCGCGCGATGCTCCTGCTGGGCGGGTGCGCGACGTTCGGGGGCATCGCCGTCGCGGCCTGGCTCCACCTCTTCTCGCGCGCATCGGCGGACCGCCTGCGGAGCGCGCTCCTGGCCAACCCGCTCACGCGCTGGATCCCGCTCGGTGCCGAGCGCAAGTGGCTCGTCGACGAGTTCTACCACTGGGTCCTGAGGCTTCCGCTGTGGATCGGCGGCCAGATCATGAGCTTCGCCGACCGGCACGTGCTCGACGGCGCGCTCGTCAACGGCTTCGGCAAGCTGCCGCTGGCGCTCGGCAGGCTGTTCCGACCTCTCTATGGAGGTCCCCTGCAGGGCTATGCGGTGACGATGGCCGGCGGCGTCGCGCTCGTGCTCGCGTGGGTCGTGTGGATGTGGACGAGGGGAGCGCACTGAGATGGGCACGGCCATGTCCCCGAACCTGACCATCTGGGCCTCGATCCTGCTGCCGCTGGCCGCGGCGGCGCTGATCCCCTTTGCGGCCTCGCGTCACGCCAAGTGGATCGCCACGATCGGCTCATTCCTGTCGCTGGGTGCGGTTGTGCTGCACGCGTGGCACTTCCCTGCCTGGATGACCGGCGCGGTCGTGCCGGAGGCGCAGGGACCGGAGTGGATCCCCGGGCTGGGCATCACGCTGTCGGTCGGGTTCGACTCGGTGGCGCTGCTGCTGGCTCTGCTCACGGCGTTCCTGATGCCGCTGTGCATCATCGGCAGCTTCTCCGCGGTGCAGTAGCGCGAGCGCGAGTACTACGCGTGGTTCAGCGTGCTGGCGGCCGCCATGCTGCTCGCGTTCGCCGCCAAGGACGCGATCCTCTTCTACATCGGATACGAGTTCACGCTGATCCCGATGACGCTGCTCATCGCGATCTACGGCGGCACCGAGCGGCGGCCGGCGGCGATCAAGTACTTCCTCTACACGTTCTTGGGCTCGCTCTTCATGCTGGCGGGCCTGCTCTACCTGGCCTGGCAGCACCGCGAGACCAGCGGCCAGTGGAGCTTTGACATCGCCGCGCTGACGGCGACGGCGGTGCGGCTGCCGTCATCGACGCAGTTCTGGCTCTTCGCGGCGCTGATCGCAGGGTTCGCGGTGAAGATCCCGCTCTTCCCCGTGCATACGTGGCTGCCGCTGGCGCACGACCAGGCGCCCACCGGAGGATCCGTGATCCTCGCAGGCTCGATGCTCAAGCTCGGGAGCTACGGCGTATACCGGTTCGCGATGCCGATGGCGCCTGCCGGAGGCGTCGAGCTCATGGTCCTGATGGCCATGCTGTGCCTGGTGGCGATTGTCTACGCGTCGCTGATCTGCTGGGTGCAGCAGGACGCCAAGAAGCTCGTCGCGTACTCGTCAGTGGCGCACCTGGGCTTGAGCATGCTCGGCCTCTTCTCGCTCAACCCGCTCGGCGCAGAGGGCAGCGTCTTCTACTGGGTCAACCACGGCCTCTCTACGGGCGCCCTCTTCCTCTGCATCGGCATGTTCTACGAGCGCTACCACACGAAGGACATGGAGCGCCTCGGCGGG
>VERO01000014.1 GCA_018882625.1 Phycisphaerales bacterium
AGTGCCAGTACATGGCGCTCAGCAGCACGCCGTTGGAGTGGCCGGGGCCGTACCGGTTCGCGTGCGCGCGCGCGGTGACGAATCCCAGGCCCACGCATCCGCCGACCACGTGGGCCGCGTGAAGGCCCGTCAGCACGAAGAAGGTCCAGCTGAAGAGGTCCGGCAGCAGCGGGTCGCCCGGTTCGGGCGGAAGGTCGGGCGGCGGCACCGGAAGCCCCTGCCACATCTGGAACCACGCCTGGCACTGCGTGACCAGGAAGACCGCCGCGAGAAGGCACGTCAGCGCCATCCAGCGCCAGACGCGCACGCCGCCGGTCGTGCGGGCCGCCGACAGCGCCCACTGGTGGGTGACGCTCGACGCGACCAGCGCCAGCGTGCTCGCGAGCAGGGTCAGCGGAAGCCCCGGCGTGCGCGATCCCTTCCACGGCACATCAGGATCGGGATTGATCCGCACCACGAGGTACCCCAGCAGCATCGACACGAAGACGATCGCCACCACGAGCACGAAGAGCCACATTCCGGCGCGCGCCGCGCGCGCACGTGACGAGTCGTCCGTGAACGGATCCCGCCCGGCGAGCCAGTCCGCCGTCAGCGGCATGGCTGGCCCAACGCCGGCGTGGCCATGCGCGAGCGGCGCGGCATGGCGACTGTGGCGCTCATGGCGTTTCGTCTAGCCGTTGGACTTGAAGCGCGCGACCGGCGCGCCCGGCGCATACTTCTCGAGCGTCTCCTGCGCCGCCGATGGGTTGCCGGTGTACATGTCCTTCCTGTACTGCGAGGTGTCCATGATGCAGAACACCATCATCAGCACGACGAAGGCGATGCATCCGACGAACACAAGCAGGTTGAAGGGGCGGTCCCAGCGCAGGTGCATGAAGAAGAGCGCCACGAGGGTGGCCTTCACGACGGCGATGCCGATGGCGATCCAGATGTTGAACTCGCCGACATCGATGTAGCGCACGGCGACCGTGATCACCGTGAGGACCAGCAGCGCCAGCGCCGTGGACACGAGCGTGGAGATGGGCACAAGGTGACCGACGAGCGGATGCCCGTCGTGGCTGCCGTGCCCTGCCGTGGTGTGAGCGTTGTGTGCCATGTTCGTGTTCGGTGCGGTTCAGTGGATCAGGTAGAAGAGCGGGAACAGGAAGATCCACACGAGGTCGACGATGTGCCAGTAGAGGCCACCGAGGTCGACCGGGGTGTAGTAGTTGGAGGTGAACTCGCCGCGCGAGGCGCGGATGATCAGCCACCCGATCACGATCATGCCGACGACGACGTGCACGCCGTGCAGGCCCGTCATCGCGTAGTAGATGGCGAAGAACTGGTGTACGCCAGGCGGCATCGAGGCATCCTCGAGGTGCAGGCTTTCCGACTCCGTGCCGGGCGGCACCGATGGAGTCGCCAGCGCAGGGTCCACCGCCGCCATCTTGAGGCCCGAGGGTCCCACGGACGCTGGCGCGATGGCCGATGCATCAGCCGCGGGGAGCGCGCCGATCATCGGCACCGCCGGGGCGGCTGCGCTGGCGGGCACAGGCACCGCAGCCGGGGGCGGCTCCGGGGCCTTCGACAGCAGGATCGCCTCCTCCGAGCCCGCAGCGTCCGCCGGCGGGATGTAGAAGCGCGGGCCCCACACCAGGTTCGCGTGGATCTTGTGCTCGTACTCGAAGTACTTGATGACGAGGAAGCCGGCGGCTCCGGCCATCGTGAGCCAGAGGCACACCACGAGCGCCGTCTTCTTGCCGCGCTGCGCGAAGTACACGCCGAGCGCCATCGTGAGGCTCGACAGGATGAGCACGCAGGTGTTGAGCCCACCGAGCATCGTGTCGAGGTAGTGGCTGGCGAAGCTGAACACCTCAGGCGACCTCGCGCGCAGCACCGCGTACGCGACGAAGAGCGCGCCGAAGAAGAGCACCTCGGTGGCCAGGAACAGCCACATGCCAAGCTTGCCGCTGTCGAACTGCTGGGCGGGCGTGGCGAAGTGGTGCGCCAGGAAGGGGTACTGCGAGTGCCCGTGGTCGTCATGGCCTCCATGGCCATGGCTGCCGTGCGCGCCGTGCTGGTCGGATGGTTGTGCGGAGATCTGCGTCAAGGTCAGGCCTTTGCGGTCTGGGGAGCGCCCTCGTCAAGCTCGGGGTCGAGGCTCCGGTCGACCACGTACCCCTTCTGCGACTCGTCCCAGCGGACGATCGAGAAGTCGTAGCAGTCGCCCACGCGCGGCTGCTCCTTGAAGTTGTCGTGCGGGGGCGGCGACGCGCACTGCCACTCGAGGCTGCGTCCGCCCCAAGGGTTGGCGGGCGCCTTGGCCCCGGAGATGAGGCTCTGGATCAGGTAGCCGGCCGTCATCAGGAACCCGAAGGCCATGATGTAGGAGCCGATCGTCGAGATCACATGGTAGATCTGGAACTCCGGCTGGTAGTCGTAGTACCGGCGCGGCATGCCGTGGCTGCCGAGCATGAACTGCGTGAAGAACGTCAGGTTGAACCCGATGAACACGATCGTGCAGGCGATCATGCCGAGCTTCTCGTTGTACATGCGTCCTGTCATCTTGGGCCACCAGTGGTGCAGGCCGCCGATCATCGCGATCAGGGCCGAACCCATCATCACGTAGTGGAAGTGGGCCACGACGAAGTACGTGTCATGCAGGTGCACGTCTGTGCTCAGGGTCGCCAGGTGCAGGCCGGTGAGGCCGCCAATCGTGAAGAGCACCAGGAAGCTCAGCGCATAGAGCATCGGGGTGTTGAGGCTGATCGAGCCCTTGTACAGGGTCGCGAGCCAGTTGAAGACCTTCACGGCGGACGGGATCGCCACGCTGAAGGAGATCGCGCTGAAGATGGTGTTCATCAGGGCGCTCTGGCCCGAGGTGAACATGTGGTGGCCCCACACCAGGAAGCTGAACATCGCGATCGCAATCGAGCTGAAGGCGATGAAGCGGTAGCCGAAGATGTGGCGGTGCGCATGGACCGCGATCAGCTCGCTGACGATGCCCATCGCCGGCACGATCATGATGTAGACGGCCGGGTGGCTGTAGAACCAGAAGAAGTGCTGGTAGAGCACCGGGTCGCCGCCCATCGAGGGGTTGAAGATGCCCACGTTGAGCACGCGCTCGACCACGAGCAGCCCGAGCGTGATGGCCAGCACCGGCGTCGCCAGCACCTGGATGATCGCCGTCGAGTAGAGCGCCCACAGGAAGAGCGGCATCCGGAACCACGTCATGCCCTTGGGGCGCAGCGCGTGGATCGTCACGATGAAGTTCATGCCCGTGAAGATCGACGAGAAGCCCAGGATGAAGACACCCACGATGACGGGGATGACTCCGCCGGTCGTCGTGGTCGTGGAGTACGGCGTGTAGAAGGTCCAGCCGGTGTCGAAGCCGCCCATCGCCAGGGACAGCAGCGTGCAGCCGGCGCCGAGCAGCCACAGGTAGAAGCTGAAGAGGTTCAGGCGCGGGAAGGCCACGTCCTTGGCCCCGAGCATGATCGGGAGGACGAAGTTGCCCAGCGCGGCCGGGATGCTCGGGATGATCACCAGGAACACCATGATCGCCCCGTGCAGGGTGAAGAACTGGTTGTAGGTGTCGGCGTCGACGAAGGTGCGACCCGGCGTCAGCAGCTCCGTGCGCAGCAGCAGCGCGAAGATGCCGCCGAGCAGGAACGACAGCAGCACGGCGACCATGTACATGACGCCGATGCGCTTGTGGTCGAGCGTCACGATCCACGACAGGAAGCCCTTCGTGTGCGTGATGTAGTTGTCCTCGGCCGCTGGGGCGAGGGTGTGGGGATCTCGGATGCCGATGGTGGTCATGGGTGCAATCCTTCCTGCGTCACTTCGCCGCGGGGGCGGCGGCCTTCGTCCACTGCCCCTTGGAATCGAACTCGTCGAGCCTCTTGAGCATGCCGATCACCGCGTCCGTGGCGCGGTCGCTCAGCTGCCCCTTGAATGTCGGCATCACGTTGCCGTAGCCGCTCACCAGGTGCCTGCCTGGGTTGTAGATGGAGTCGCGGATGTAGTCCTCGGGGGTGGCGTACTCCTTGCCGGGGCCGATCAGGTCGCGGTAGCTCTTGCCGTCCGCAAACTTCTGGTCGCTGCCCGCTCCGCCCGAGACCTTCTCCCACAGGCCCTTCCAGCTCGGGCCGGTGCCCATCGAGCCGTCGATCGAGTGGCACTGCGAGCAGCGCGCATAGATCTTGGGGCCTGCCTTGAAGTAGAGCTCCTCGTCGTCGATCTCGTCGATCCAGCGCGCCTGCTGCTCGAGCCACTCGTTGAACTCCGTCTCGCCGAGCACGTAGACGCGGCGGTTCATGTTGGAGTGGCCGGTGCCGCAGTACTCGGTGCAGAAGAGGTGGTAGCCGTGGTCCGCGCCGGTGATGGCGTCGGACTGGAACCAGAGGTGCGTGTAGCGGCCAGGCACCACGTCGCGCTTGACGCGGAAGGCCGGGATGAAGAGCGAGTGGAGCACGTCGCTCGAGCGCATCACCAGGCGCACGGGCCTCCCGGCGGGTACGTAGAGGTCGTCGCTCTGCGCGCCATTGGGGTACTTGAAGGTCCACGCCCACTTCACCGCGGTGACGTCGATGTCGTAGCTGTTCTTCGGCGGCTGCGAGAAGTCGAGGTAGCCGCGGAAGCCCATGAAGAAGATCACGACGCACAGCAGCAGCGGGATGATCGTCCACGTGAGCTCGAGCGGCGTGTTGTGGACCGGGCCGTCCATGCGGAAGCGGTGCGAGTTGCTGCGCACGCGGTACTTCCACGCGAAGTACGCCATGAGCACGACAACGAGCGCAAAGAAGAAGTAGCAGATCCAGTTGATGACCGCGAGCATCTGGTCCACCGAGCCGGCGATCGTCGAGGCGCCGACGGGCATCCAGAAGTCGGGAGGGATCGTGCCTTCGGGCATCGGGTTGCCCGCGGGCGCTGCGGCGGGGGCCGCGGCTTGGGCAAGCGTCGCCGGCGCGAGGTGGGCAAGGATGTGGTGGATGGACATCATGGGGAGCTCGTCATGAGTGGGTGGTCGGGCGCGCTGCGGCCTTCATGCGGGATTCGCGGCGCAGCAGCCAGAGGATTCCGGTCGCCAGCAGCACGATGGTGCACAGGCCGGCGATCTGGACCAGGCGGAACGCGAAGAGCACGTAGCCCTTCGAGGTGGGGTCGAACTGGTGGCACCAGAGGATGAAGCGGTCGAGCGGCGTGCCGATCGTGCCTTCGCTCGCCTCCAAGAGCGCCATGCGCACCGTTGCGGGCTCGAACTTCACGCCGTAGAGGTAGCGCACGATGCGGCCGTCCGGCGCGATCATGATCAGGGTCGCCGGGTGCGCGTACTCGCCGTCGGGCTGCTTGCGGTAGCGGAATCCCGTGGCCTCGCAGATGGCGTTGATGCTCTCCTGGGGTCCGGTCAGGAACCGCACGCCGGACTCGACACCGGTGCGGTCGTACTCCGCGAGGTACCCGATCTTCTTGGCCTTCGCGAGCTCGGGGGTCTCCGCGGCGTTGACGCTGATGCTGACGAGCTGGAAATCCTCGCCGGGGGTCCAGTCGACGTTGCGCAGAGACCGGAACGCCTCGTTGAGCACCAGCGTGCACAGCATCGGGCAGCGGAAGTAGCCCAGGTGCAGCATGGTCGGGCGGTCGCTGCGCATCACGTCGCGCAGCGACACCTCCTTCCCGCTGTCGTCGCGGAACTTGGCGTCCAGCGGCACCGTCGTGCCGAGCTGCTCGGCGATGTCGACCCCCTGCACCTCCTCGGGCACGCCCTCGGCCACCACCGGAGCCTCTCCCGGCGCATGTGGCGGAAGCGCCATCTGCGCGTGCGCCAGCGCGCACGCGCAGGCGAGGGCCAGCGCGGCGAGGGGCGTTGCGAGATTGGCGAGGCGTGCGGTCATGGCAGGTGCTGGGCTTGGGGTCAGGATCCTTGGGGCCGGGTCTTCGGGGTCAGGTCTGCGTTCAGCGTGCGGTGCTTCAGATCACTTCGACGCCGGCGGCGCGGTCGATGCGGCGGGTGCGCTGGCCGGCGCGGGCGCTTCGGGCGCGAATGCCGCGCCGCCGTTGGCCACGACCACCTCCATCGCGCGGCTCACCGGCACGCGGATGCGGCGCTGCTCAGCGCCGCTGGCCGTCGTTACCGTGTAGGTCCCGTAGTCGGAGATGTTGGCGAGCTGCTTCGCCTTGAGCGCCTGGTACTCGGCCGAGGGCTCGTCGACGACCTTCGCGTCGAACTCGGTGACCTCGGCGCGGAAGTAGAAGACCGCGATCACCAGGACCAGCGCCGTGAAGACAATCGCGCCACCGAGTGACCAGATCCAGGTGGAGCCGGCCTCGGGATCGCCGAAGTCGCCGCCCTGGTCATGCGCATGATCTGTGCCGTGTGATGCCATCTCTTGGGGTGCTCTTGGGAGGGTGTGGAGGTCAGATGTTCTCGAAGCGGAGGCTCTCGGGAAGGCGCGGGTCGCGCCGGCACAGCACCGGGCCGCGCGAGAGGCGAGC
Source organism: Phycisphaerales bacterium (assembly GCA_018882625.1). Lineage (GTDB taxonomy): Bacteria > Planctomycetota > Phycisphaerae > Phycisphaerales > SM1A02 > ZLKRG44. Next base: position 6,478 of record VERO01000014.1, read on the forward strand.
CGCAGTGCTCCAGACCAGGAGCCCCATCATGCCGACGAGCATCGTGTAGGGCAGCGGGTCGAGGAGTCCGGTCGATGCCCCGGCATTCGCCTCCGCGAACGCCGAGAGCGAATCGTAGGTCGCCAGCTTGGTCGGGACAGGCGGCATGATCAGGTACCAGAGGTCCAGCCACGCGAAGGCGGCCATCCAGACCGCGCCCAGCGCCAGCGTGAGCCTCCACCGCTTGACCCAGCGGGAGATCAGCAGGACGAAGGGGATCATGAAGTGGCCCACCAGCAGGATGGCGCTGAGCCAGGTCCATCCGCCCACCTGCCTCGACAGGAAGAAGGTCGTCTCCTCCGGGATGTTGGCGTACCAGATCAGCATGTACTGGCTGTAGGCGATGTACGCCCAGAAGACGACGCCGAACGCGAAGATCAGCTTGCCCAGGTCCTGGTAGTGCTCGGGCGTCACCACGTTGCGCAGGTAGCCCATCTGCTGCATGCGCAGCACCACGAAGGCCAGGAACGAGAATCCGGCCGTCGACACGCAGCAGAAGAAGTAGACGCCGAACATCGTGCTGAACCACGTCGGCGACAGCGACATCATCCAGTCGAAGGCCGCGAAGGTGATCGAGACCCCGTAGAGGATGATGAGCGGACCGGCCCACTTGCCCATGCGCTGCGTCAGCGCCACGCTGCCCGAGGCGTCCTGGGCGCGCGAGGTGCGCAGGAGCCACGCCGCGGTGCCGGCCCAGATGACGAAGTAGGCGACCGCACGGATCATGAAGAACTTCGGGTTGAGGTACGCCGCCTTCTTGTCGACGATCGCGGCCTCCGCCGCATCGTGCGAGCGCATCCACTCCATGTCGGCCCATGGCCACACCAGCCCGAGGCCGGAGGGGCCGTGCTCGCCGAAGTGCGGGTTGCTGAAGTAGAGCCACGCCACCGGCAGGAACAGGATCCAGATCCACGTGAGGTTGGCGGCGATCGACTCGGCGACGCGACGCACCACGACGCTCCATCCTGCGCGCACGAGGTGCTGGATCAGCGTGAACTGGAGGCTGCCCAGGCAGAGCGCCAGCACGAACATGAAGTTGACGAGGTAGATCTTGGCGAACTGCGCGGGATCGGCGCGGTTCCAGCCGATCCATGCGGTCGCCAGGAGTCCCGCAATGCCGATGCCGAGCGCGGCGCGCGACACGGCCGCGAGACGCGAGTCGCCCATCACGCTGCTGTCGGAGAGGTCTGCTGTGGCTGTCGAATGGGCCATGGGTGATGCCTAGGTGGGGTCAGAGTCCTGCGCGCCGGTCGGCGGGCACCTGGTCGGGGGTTGCGTTCTGGCTGCGCTGCAGCACGCGGACGTACGCGGCGATCGCCCAGCGGTCCTCCACCGGGATCTGCGAGCCGTAGCCCGCCATGTTGCGCACGCCGTGGGTGATGGTGTTGAAGATCTGGCCGATGGGCTGCACGATCACCGTCTCGTCGTGCACGCTCTTGGCCTGCACCCACACCGTGCCGTTGACCGGGCCGGCCGCGTTGGACACGAGCGCGATCGCGCGCTGGTTGACGATGCCGTTGCCGGCGCCGTCATAGCCGTGGCAGGGCGTGCAGTAGATGTTGAAGCGCGCCTCGCCGCGCTGCAGGAGCTCCATCGTGAGCGGGACCTGGGTCGGCATCGCCGAGGCCCACTGGCCGCCGGACACGCCGTCGTAGTAGTGCGTGTCCGCGTACGTCTCTCCGCGGGCGACTGCGCCAAGCACGGGCGGACGCTGCGCCCGGCCGTCCGCGTACTGGGCGTTCTCCGACTGCGGCAGGTACTTCGTCTGGAAGTCCATGTCGTGGAAGATGTGGACCGGCGGGTTCGGGTCAGGCGTGGCGCGCACGCGCGCGATGATCGCGGGCGGAAGCAGCGCGAGCAGGCCGGAGATCAGGATGGCGTAGACGATGAGTCGTGGCATGGGGGTGTCCCGTCAGTCCTCGATGACCTCGATGCTCTTGGCGCCGAGGCTGCGCAGGAAGGCCTCGGTGCGGGAGCGCACGAAGCGCGGGTCTCGCGCCTCGATCGAGATGAAGAATCGGTCGTCGGTCGCGCGCAGGAAGCGCTTGGACGTGAAGAGCGGGTGGTAGAGCCGCGGCAGGCCGTTCATGAGCAGCATGAGGCCCACGGCGGAGAGCGCGCTCAGGAGCACCGTGACCTCGAACACCACCGGGATGAATGCGGGGATCGACAGCAGCGGCTTGCCCGAGATGAGGAACGGGTACCCCGTCACCCACACCATCGCCCAGATCTTGAGGCTCAGCGAGTTGGTGAAGATCTGCAGGCCAAGGCCGGCGAGCAGGCCGGTGAAGCCCGCGCCGAACACGAGCACCGGAAGGATGGTGCGCTTCACGCCCATCGCCTTGTCGAGGCCGTGGACCGGGAACGGCGTGTGGCAATCCCAGAATCGGAAGCCCTCGGCACGGACCTTCTTGGCCGCCTCCATGATGTCTGCGGGCGTGTCGAACTCCGCGATCATGCCCCAGACGCGCTGCGTGCCGGGAAGCGGCACGTCAACGCGGTCGGCGCGCGGCGCGGGCGAGGTGGTTGTGGCAGTGGTGCTCAAGACTCGTGTCCTCTCTGCTGTGGCGTGCGGCGCACGTCAGTGCGTGGGCGCCTCTGGGTCGCGGAAGGCCGGTCGCAGCCCTGCGGCGCCCATCCCGTGACCGTGCGAATGGTCGTGCGATCCGGCATGCGCGCCCTCGTGCGCATGGCCGTGGTGCGGGTCGGCCTCAGGCATCGTGGCCTTCACCTCGGCGATCGCGATCATCGGCAGGTACCTGCAGAACAGCAGGAACAGCGTGCCGAAGAGGCCGAATGCGCCGAACATCGTCGCGATGTCCACCCACGTCGGGACGAAGTCGTGCCACGAGGTGGGCAGGAAGTCGTTGGCGAGGCTGGTGACGATGATCACAAAGCGCTCGAACCACATGCCGACGTTGACGAAGAGGCTGAGCACGAACATGATCGGGATGCTCGTGCGAATGCGCTTGAACCAGAAGAGCTGCGGCGTGATGACGTTGCAGCTCACCATGATCCAGTACGCCCACCAGTACTGGCCGAAGGCGCGGTTGACGAAGGCGAACTTCTCGTACATCGCGCCCGAGTACCAGGCGATGAAGAACTCCATGGAGTACGCGTAGCCGACCATGCATCCTGTCACCAGGATGATCTTGTTCATGTTGTCGAGGTGGCGCAGGGTGATCAGGTCCTTCAGGCCGAAGAGCTCGCGGGCCGGCACGGCCAGCGTCACCACCATCGCGAAGCCCGAGAAGATGGCTCCCGCGACGAAGTACGGCGGGAAGATGGTGGTGTGCCAGCCGGGGAGCTGGCTCACGGCGAAGTCGAAGGACACCACCGAGTGCACCGAGAGCACCAGCGGCGTCGCGAGCGCGGCCAGCAGCAGGTAGGCCACCTCATAGCGGTGCCAGTGGCGCATCGAGCCGCGCCACCCGAGCGAGAAGAAGCCGTAGGCGATCTGCTGGACCTTGCCGGTGGCGCGGTCGCGCATCGTGGCCAGGTCAGGGATGAGTCCCACGTACCAGAAGACCAGCGACACCGTGAAGTAGGTGCTGACCGCGAAGACGTCCCACAGCAGCGGCGACCGGAACTGCGGCCACATCTCCATCTGGTTGGGGATCGGGAAGAGCCAGTACGCGAACCACACGCGACCGACGTGGATGCCTGGGAAGAGTCCCGCGCAGATGACCGCGAAGATGGTCATCGCCTCCGCGAAGCGGTTGATGCCCGTGCGCCACTTCTGGCGGAACAGGAAGAGGATCGCGGAGATCAGCGTGCCGGCGTGGCCGATGCCGACCCAGAACACGAAGTTCGTGATGTCGAAGGCCCACATCACGGGGTTGTTGAGGCCCCACACGCCGACGCCCGTGAAGACGAGGTACGTGACGGCGACGCCGAGCAGGCCCACGAGCCCGATCGACACGGCGAAGGCGACGTACCACGCCATCGGCGGCGGGTTCTCGGAGACGCGGCACACCTGGTGGGTGATCTCGCCGAACCGGTGCATGCCCAGCACGAGCGACGCGCGCTCGCCTGGCGTCTCCGCGGTGTTGTCGCGGTCGACGAATCCTCTGGTGGACGAAGTGGTCTGCATGGGGGTGATCCGTGCGCGCCTCAGGCGCCGTGCGAGGAGTGTCCGTTGGACGAGCCGTGGCCGTCCCCGTGGCCGTCACCGTGGCCGCCGTGACCGTGGCCGTGCGATGACGGGCGCGGGATGGCGGGGTTGGTGACGCGAGCCAGGTACTTGAGCCGCGGCTTCGTGTTCAGCTCCTCGAGGAGGTCGTACGAGCGCCCGCTGCGCTGGAGCTGCGCCACGCGGCTCTTGGGGTCGTTGAGGTCGCCGAAGACGATCGCCTCGGCGGGGCACGCCTGCTGGCATGCGGTCACGATGGCGCCGTCGGGGATCGAGAAGTTCGCGCCGCCGGTGGCGGTGCCGCCGGCGCGCACCCACTCGTTCTTGTACTTGATCTTGGCGGCCTGGATGCGCTGCGTGCAGAAGGTGCACTTCTCCATCACGCCGCGCATGCGCACGGTCACCTCGGGGTTGAACTGCATGCGCAGCCAGATGTCCGGGCCGTCCTTCACGTAGTACTCCGGCTTCACCTTCATCCAGCCTTCCTCGCGCTCGGGCTCCCGGCGCTGGTAGTCGAAGAAGTTGAAGCGGCGCACCTTGTAGGGGCAGTTGTTGCTGCAGTAGCGCGTGCCGATGCAGCGGTTGTAGACCATCGAGTTGAGGCCGTCCGCGTCATGCACGGTGGCGGCCACCGGGCACACCTGCTCGCACGGCGCGTTCTCGCAGTGGAGGCAGGTCACCGGCTGCACGGCGTAGCTGTCCGGGCGCTTGGGGTCGTGCCCGCGGAAGTAGCGGTCCACGCGGATCCAGTGCATCTCGCGGCCGCGCAGGACCTGGTCCTTGCCGACCACCGGGATGTTGTTCTCCGCCTGGCATGCGGTGATGCACGCGCCGCAGCCCGTGCACGAGCCGAGGTCGATCGACATCGCCCACCGGAAGTGGGCGCCGTCGAGGTTCTTCTCCTCCCACAGCGAGAGGCGGCTCACGACATGCGTCGCGTGGCGCGCGAAGTCGGGATGCGTGCGGTAGTCCTCGAGCGACGCCTCGCGGACGAGCGTGGGCAGTCGCTCCTGCACGCCGTCGTGCGGCACGTTCGCGACCAGCGCATCGGCCGATCCATGGTCCTGCGTGGTGGCGACCGGGTACGTCTCCCCGGTGCGCTTGACCGAGACTCCGCTGGCGAATCCGGGCGCCGCCGTGGTGCGCATCGGGTACGCGTTGAACCCTGCGCCCGCGGCGATGCGGCCTGCCTCGGGGCCCCGGCCATAGCCGAGCGCGATGGTGACGCACTGCTCCGCATGCCCAGGCACGACCCACGCGACAGCCTGCATCGAGCGGCTGCCCGCGGTGATCGTGACCATGTCGCGGCCCTTCACGCCGAGCGTCTCCGCCGTGGCGGGGCCCATCAGCGCGGCGTTGTCCCACGTGATCTTGCTGACCGCGTCAGGAAGCTCCTGCATCCACGAGATGTTGGCGAAGCGGCCGTCGTGAACCTTGGCGTCGAAGATGAACGCGAGCTCGAGGCCAGCCACTGCAGGCATCGCCGCCGCAGCCTGCACCACGCCGGCGACGCCTGCGCTGCTGGCCGACGGCGACTGCTGCATCGCCGCGGTCCCGTCCCAGTAGCCGCGGTCGAGCGCACCGCGCCATGCGGCCTCGAATGCCGGACCCGAGAGCCCAGTGCGGGACATGTGCGTCGCGCGCACGGCATCCCAGCTGCTCTGGACCTCGTCGCCGCATATCGCGGCCACGAACTGCGCCTCGTTCACGCCGCCCTGGTCGGGCGCCACCATCGGCTCGATCAGCGGCTGGATCATCGAGATCGAGCCGTCGAGCGCGAGCGTGTCTCCCCAGGCCTCGAGCGGGTGCGCACGCGGCACGTGGAAGGAGCATGCCGAGTTGCGCGACGTCTCGTTCGCGTAGAGCGAGAGGTGCGCGACGGCCGGCACGTTCGCCATCGCCTTCGCGAAGTCGAGGTCGGCCGGCGCGTCGAAGGCGGGGTTGCCGCCGAGGATCGCCAGCGCCTTCACCTTGCCGGCGGCCATGTCCGCCGCCAGCGCGCGCATCTGCGCGGTGCGCGACTCCCCGGTGACCGGCATGTAGCGCACCGTGGTGCCGATGTTGCCCAGACGGTCGTTGAGCAGCGCCACCAGCGCGTGCACCGCGGCCGGCTGGCGCGCTCCTGCCACCAGCAGCGACTTGCCGCGGTTGGCCTGGAGGTCCGCGACGAGCGCATCGACGACCTTCATCTGCGGCCCGCTCGTCTGCGCGCCGCCGAAGAGGTCGGAGGTGCGGTCCGGCGAGGCCATCGCGTCCAGTGCGGCCTTGAGCGTCGCATCGGCATCGGCGATGCCGAGGCGGCTGGCGACCATCGCCAGCAGCACGGCAATGTCCGCGGCGCGGAGCGCGATGCGCTCGTCGGCGTTCATGCCTGTCGCGGAGAGGCCGGCCTCGACCACATAGAGACGCGAGAGCTTCTGCGTCTTCGGGTCGGCTGCAGGATCGATGCGGCGCGTGCGCGCGAAGTCGCGCGACCAGCGGGCGCTCAGCACGTCCGATGCGAGGAAGTCCGCATCGAGGGACACCACGATCGATGCCTTGTCGAAGGCCGGCACCGGGCGCATCGGGCGACCGAACGCCGACTCGGTGCCCGCGCGCTCGGAGTCGTCGTTGGCGGCCTCCCACTCGCACCACTTGGCCTTCGGGTAGGCCTTGGCGAAGCGCGCGCGCATCGCGTCGGCGCTTGGTCCAGAGAGCGACTCGGACAGCACGGCCATGCCCTCGCCGCCTGCAGCGCGGATCGGCCCGAGCGTCGAGGACACCCATGACTGGAAGTTCGACCATGAGCTCTGCACGCCCTTGCTCAGCACAGTCCGGCTGCGGTCGGGGTCGTAGAGCTCGAGGATGCGGGACTGCACCGATGGAGTGGTGCCCGAGCATCCGGCAGGGTGCGACGGGTTGCCGTCAAGCTTGATGGGTCGGCCGTCGTAGCTCTTGGCAAGCACCGGAATGCCGAGCCCAGCCACAGGCATCGTCGTCGCGTAGAGCACTGGCACGCCGGGCGAGCGGTTCGCGGGCTGGTTCGCCGCCGGGACGATCTTGGTCTCAGGCCATCGGCGGCAACCCGCGAGGCCGAGTCCCGCGAGCGCGAACGACGCGCCCATCACCTTCATGAAGTTGCGGCGCTCCGCGTCGGATCCGATCTCGCTCGCTCCCTCCGGGAACTCGCGGTGCATCCACTCCTTGAATTCAGGCGTCTGCGTCAGGTCCTCGACGCTTCGCCAGTACGTGCGGTTCACCGGTGGCATGTCGAGCAGTTCTCGCTTGGGTTGATGTGGTAGAGCTTGACGAGCGACTCGCGCTCCTCGCGGGTCATCTGGGTCTTCTGGTCCCACGCCAGGTTCGTGATCTGCGACACGGGACGCAGGCGGTCGGTCGGGTCGCGGTGGCAGTCGAGGCACCAGCCCATCGAGAGCGGCTGGTCCTTCCACACGACCTCCATCTGGTCGACGCGGCCGTGGCACTCGACGCAACCGACGCCGCGGTTGACGTGCGCGGAGTGGTCGAAGTAGGAGTAGTCGGGGAGCTTGTGCACCTTCGCCCACGGGATGGACAGGCCAGTTTCGTAGCTCTGCCGCACGGGCACCAGCTTGGGGCTGTCGCGGTGGATCTGCGTGTGGCAGTTCATGCACGTCTGCGTCGGCGGCACGGCCGCGAAGGCGGCAGACTCCACCGTGTTGTGGCAGTAGCGGCAGTCCATGCCCAAGATCCCCGCATGCAGCGCATGGCTGTAGGGCACGGGCTGGCTGGGCATGTAGCCCACATCAAGCGTCTTGGGGCTGAACCCGTACGCGACAACGAACACCACATAGAGGGGCAGCGTCGCGCCAGCCACCAGCAGCAGCGGCAGCAGGGCATTGGTCCATCTGGGGAATAGGAATCTGCTCATGAGGGGGTGGTTCGGGCGGAGTGGCGGCTTGGAGCGGAGGCTCCGTTCCTTTTTTCACGAAGGTCGGGTGATGCTAGATGCTCTGCAAGAGCAACGTCAACGATCGCGAGCCCCCGACCCGGGCAGAACCCACTTGAAAATCTGTCGCGCCGAGCGTGCCGCCGATCTCACGCCATCACGACGCCTTCTCCGACATGTACCGTGTGTCCATGAGCGGCTCACCCACCACGCCGGCGGTTGTCCGCGCGCGCGTGCGCGCGGAAGGTGCTCATGCCGTCCTTCAGCAGGTTGCGGAACTTCTGTCGCTGTCACCCGGTAAGGGTCTCGGCGTTGAGGAGATTGCGCTCGGCCTCGCCCAGCGCGAGACCGTTGCCTCTACAAACATCGGTTCTGGCATCGCTATACCTCATTTTATTGACAACAGAGTCGGATCAGCCGCCATCGTCGCGCTGACCCTACAAAGTCCTATAAAATGGGGTTCTGGACCAGATCTCGTGGACATTGTGTTCGGTCTCTCTGGAACCCCCGCCGAACCATGGCGCCATGTCAGGTCGCTCGCGCATCTGGCAAGGCTTGCCGGCATCCCGGGCTTCGCCGACCGCCTCAGAGGTGCACCCGACGACGAGGCGCTGCACCGTGCCTTCGCCGAGGAGGCCGCACGCCATGGATGACCGAGGGATGAGGCTGGTCGTGCTCGTGGTGCGCTCGGCGGAGTCATTCGATCCGCTGATCAACGCCCTGCTCGATGCGGGCATGACTGGCGCCACGGTGGTCGACTCGCGCGGGCTCGCCGCCGTGCTGCGCCAGGAGATGCCCATCTTCGCTGGTCTCGCGGCACTCCTGCCGCAGGCCACGGGATCGCGGATGATCGTCAGCATCGCCACGCGCGACAGCATCGACTCGCTGATGCGGTTCATCGATGACATGCCACCGGACCTGCGTCCAGTCGGCGCCGTCATCCCGATCGAGAGAACCGTCGGGCTGTCATGACCGCCGCCTCAGAGGGCACGCTCCCGACGCCTGGCCTCGTGATCGCGGTCGTGGCCGTCGCGATCGTTGCGCTGCTCGCCGGCGGCGCACGCATGGAGCGCGTCGCGCGAATCCCGGCGGTCGGCGCGCTGGTGCACGGCGGATGGGTCTACTGCGCGATCGGCATCTGCCTCGGTCCGATTGGCGTGCATGCCATCGATGCGCAGCGGCTTGCATCCCTGCAGCCGCTCGTCTCGTGCCTGCTCGCGCTCATCGGGCTCATCGCGGGTGTCCAGTGCTCCCCCGCCATCATGCGCGCGGTGCCCGCGCGTCTGGTTGGGCTGGCATCCCTCGATGCGCTCATCGCGCTCGGGATCGGGGCCGCCGTCACGCTCCTGCTCGCCCGCTCGATTGCCGGACCGCTGGACCTCGCGGGTCCGGGAAGGGCCGAAGGGCTCCTGCTGCTCGCCGCGGCCATGGGCACGATCGTCGCCGCAGCATGCGGATGGGCGGCCGAGTCGCGCACGCTCATCGCATCGGCCCAGCCGAGGGCGGTGCGCATGGCCGTGCTCATCCAGGCCGGGGGCGGCCTCTCCGCGCTCATCGCGATCGCGCTCTCATCGGTTGCGGTCGTGCCGCTCGATCCCGCTGGCGGCGGAGGGATGTCACTCGCGCCCGCGCTCGGCGCGCCGGTGCTCGTCGCCACATGCATCGCGGCGCTCGCCGTGACGGCGATCGCGTGGTTCCTGCTGCACGATGCGTCCCGCGACGACTCGACCGCCACGGTCACGCTGTTCGGCGCGCTGGCGCTTGTCGCCGGCATCGCCTCGGCCGCTGCGGCATCGCCGCTGCTGGCGGGCATGCTGCTGGGGATCTGCATCGCGCAGCTTGGACGGCGTGCCGCCCGCCTCCTGTCGATCACGCACGCCAGCGAACCTGTGGCGGCGGCCGCGCTCTTCCTGCTCGCGGGCGCGCAGCTGACGCTCCACGAGGGCGCCGCGATCTGGGTTGCGGCGCTGGCCCTCGCGACCGCGCGGCGCGCGCTCAAGCCGGCCGTGGTGCGCATGGCGCTGCGCCGCGAGCGCGCGTCGGTCGCACTGGAGTCGCCGCTGGTGCGCGCATCCGCGCGCCAGTCGCCGATGGCTGTGGCCGTCGCGCTGACCGCGCACTCGGTGCTCCCGGCGCCGGCGGGCCCGATTGTGCTCAGCGTCATTGTGCTGGCAGGCGCGCTGTCCTGGGTGATGGCCGCACTTCCTCGCATCCAGCGGTCCGCGCCAGCCATGCCCGCGGGCCTGGAGGATGCGCGATGACCTCGCGGCCGCACGACCGCTCCATGGCCGGCATGCCGGTCGTGCGCCGCGCGCTGTCGCTCGCGGCCGCACTTGCCGCGGTCGCCGCGCTGGCCGCTGTGGCACACCAGCTCACGAGCCGTGCGCCGCTCGATCCGGCATCCGCGGTGGCGACCGCGACTGCCGCGCTCGGGTTCCTGCTGATGGGCGGATGGCTCGCGGGCAGGCTCGCGTCGCTGTGCGGACTTCCCGCGCTGACCGGGCAGCTGCTCGCTGGCATCTGCGCGGGGCCGTCCGTCGCGGACGCGCTCGGCCCGGTCGCCGCATCATGGGGCCTCGGTGCGGTGCCGACGCTCGTCTCGGCGCAGGACATCCGGTACCTCGCGGGACTCGACGCGCTCGCCGTCGCGATGATCGGCATCGCAGCCGGTGGAGAGCTCGAGCTGGCACACCTTCGGAGGATCGCGCGGCGCATCGGCTGCATCGTCGCCGTCGAGATGCCGGCGGTCGGGCTCGCGTCCGCAGGCGCGCTCGCGGTGGCGGCCTCGGCTGGCATCGCCGCCCTCGGCGCGGACGTGCCGCTGCCGCTCGCATGCACCCTCACAGGCTGCCTCATGATGGCGAGCAGCCCCGCTGTGGCGATCGCACTCACCAGGGAGCATGGACGCACCAGCGAGTTCGCCCAGTTCGCCATGGCCCTGATCGTGGCCAAGGACATCGTGCTGACCGTGCTGTTCACCGGTGTGCTCGTCGCGGGCGCCGCGCTGCTTGGCGTCGCTGCAGCAGCCGACGGCCCGACCGCCCCTCAGGCCGGGGGCGTGCTCGCGTGGCACCTGCTTGGCAGCCTTGCGCTGGGCGCGCT
>VERO01000235.1 GCA_018882625.1 Phycisphaerales bacterium
GGGCACCACGCTTGAGGCGCTGGGGCCTGGCCTCGCCGGCCCGACCGCGGTCATCTACGGCTCGGACTCGGTCGTGAACGTGGCCCGTGACGTGGTCAAGTGGGCCAAGGGCGTCGAGCAGATGACCCTCAAGGGCGCCTGCATCGAGGGCGAGTGGTACGCCGGCCCGGCGGGCGTGAAGCGCCTGTCCGAGTTCCCCACCAAGGAGGAGTCGCAGGCGAACGTGGTGCTCATCGCGCTCTCGCCGGGCCGCAAGGTCGTCGGCGCCGCGGTGGCGCCTGGTCGCCGCGTGCTCGGCATCGTCAAGGAGATCCAGACCCGCCTGGAGAAGGGCGAGGCGATCGCCGCCAAGGCGTGAGCCCTGCCCGATCGAGGCTTTCACAGACTTCCCGCCGTTTCACTGGTTCCGCAAGGATGAAATGACGCCATGTGGCGTCACCTCTGGACGGCACAACCCAAGTGGAGATTCACATGTCAGAAGAGACGAAGACGTTTGATGCGAAGATCACCCAGCTCGGCGACTCGATCGCGGCCCTCACCCTGAAGGAGGCCGTGGACCTCGCCGACTACATGAAGGACAAGTACGGGATCGAGCCCGCTGCCGGCGGCGCCGTGATGATGGCCGCAGGCGGTGGTGGCGATGCCGCCCCCGCTGCCGCTGCGCAGACCGAGTTCGACGTCATCCTCGACAACGCGGGCGCGAGCAAGATCAACGTGATCAAGGTCGTCCGCGAGGCCACCGGGCTCGGCCTCAAGGAGGCGAAGGACCTCGTCGACGGCGCCCCGAAGACCCTCAAGGAGAAGATCTCCAAGGAGGACGCCGACACGCTCAAGGCCGCCCTCGAGGCCGCCGGCGCCAAGGCGACCGTCAAGTGACCGCCGGGGGCCTGCGGCCCCCTTCCCCTGCGATCCGACCACGGGTCCCGCCCACTTCGGGCGGGACCCGTTTTCTTTGGTTATGGGCAACCTGTGGATGACCGGTGCGCAAACCGCGTGCCACCCGCTGGCGCAATGGCTTGCACATTCGCTCAAGTTCTGGCTAGACTGCGGGGCTTGGCGGCCGGCCCCTGTGTGCAAGTGAAGAACTGTGGCGAACGTCCCGACTCGTGTCGCGGAACGACCCGCCGGCTTCGCTCATCCACGCACGTGCAAGCCCCCACGAGGTGACTATGGCCACGAAGAACGTCCGTGACTTCTCCAAGCGCGGCGACGCGATTCCCGTCCCCAACCTGGTGCGCGTCCAGAAGGCCGCGTACGACCGCTACCTCCAGAAGGACAAGGCGCACGACCAGCGCGACGGCTACATCGGCCTCGAGGCGCTGCTGCGCGAGGTGTTCCCCATCGAGAGCTACGACTCGGCGATGAAGCTCGAGTACGTGTCCTACATGTTCGGCGAGCCGCAGCACACCGAGGAGGAGTGCCGCGAGCTGCGCCTGACCTACGGACTGCCGTGGCGCGTGCGCCTGCGCCTGCGCCGCGAGGGCGTGCAGGAGGTCATGGAGGAGGACATCTACCTCGGGGACATCCCGATCATGCTCGGAGGCGGCGAGTTCGTCGTCAACGGCGCCGAGCGCGTCATCGTGAGCCAGCTGCACCGCTCGCCGGGCGTCGACTTCTCGATCGCGTCGAGCTTCGGCGACCGCCCGCTCCACAGCGCGCGCATCATCCCGGAGCGCGGCTCGTGGATCGAGCTCGAGGTGAACAAGAAGGACGTGCTGGCGATGCGCATCGACCAGACGACCAAGATCGCCGCGACCACGTTCCTGCGCGCGCTCGACGAGCGCTTCTCGTCGACCGAGCGGATCCTCGAGGAGTTCTACGAGGTCGAGGACGTGAAGGTCGAGAAGCTCAAGCCCGAGCACTACTCCGCCGAGATGATCGTGGACAGCGACTCCGGCGAGGAGCTCTGCCGCGTCGGCGCGCCCTTCGGAGACCGCGTCTCCGACATCCAGGCCAGCTCGCTCAGGACGGTGCGCGCCATCACCAACCCCAGCGACCCGCTGATCCTCAACACGCTCGCCGAGGAGAAGCTCGACTTCCTCGCGGAGGTCACCGAGCACGAGGCCGCGCTGCTGCGCATCTACGGCCGCCTGCGTCCGGGCAACCCGCCGCAGATCGACAAGGCGAAGGACCTCTTCCACGAGAAGTTCTTCGACGAGAACCGCTACAGGCTCGGACGCGTCGGCCGCTTCCGCATCAACCGCAAGTTCCTCGACGACCCGGACTACGCGCCCACCGACGAGCGCGTGCAGAAGCTGCGCGCCGAGGACTTCCTCGCGGTGATCCGCTACATCATGGAGCTGCGCCGGCCGGCCGACCCCAACCGACGCAGCCGCGCGATCGTCGATGACATCGACCATCTCGGCAACCGGCGCCTCCGCACGCTCGATGAGCTCGCGACCGAGGAGATGCGCAAGGGCTTCCTCAAGCTCCGGCGCACGGTGCAGGAGCGCATGAGCATGCGCGACCAGGCCGAGACCGCGTTCAAGATCGCGGACCTCGTGAACTCCAAGTCCATCTCGAGCGCGATCGAGTTCTTCTTCGGGCGCAGCGAGCTCTCGCAGGTGGTCGACCAGACCAACCCGCTCTCGATGCTCGTGCACGAGCGCCGCATCACGGCGCTCGGGCCGGGCGGCCTCAACCGCAAGCGCGCCGGCTTCGAGGTGCGCGACGTGCACATCTCGCACTACGGCCGCATCTGCCCGATCGAGACCCCTGAAGGCACCAACATCGGCCTCATCGCCTCGTTGGGCATCTACAGCGGCGTCGACGACTACGGATTCCTGCTGACCCCCTACCGCGAGATCAAGGGCAAGAAGACCACCGGGAAGGTGGCGCAGCTGCGCGCCGACGAGGAGCTGAAGGCCGTCCTCGCGCCCACCGAGTCGATCGACGCCGAGGGGCGCCTCGACGAGGGCGCCGTGCTGGCCCGCAAGAACGGCGAGCTCGTGCAGGTGCACGCCGGAGAGGTCCAGTACGTCGACATCAGCCCCAAGCAGATCGTCGGCGTCAGCGCCTCGCTGATCCCCTTCCTCGAGCACGACGACGCCAACCGCGCGCTCATGGGCTCCAACATGCAGCGCCAGGCGGTGCCGCTCGTCAAGACCGACCCGCCCTGCGTGGCGACCGGCATGGAGCGGGTCGTGGGCATCTACAGCGGCATGATCGTGAAGGCCGAGCGCGGCGGGACGGTCACGTACGTCGACAGCGAGCGCGTCATCATCGACAACGCCGACGAGTACGTGCTGAAGAAGTTCGTCGGGCTCAACGAGAAGACCTGCCAGAACCAGCGTCCGGTCGTGAAGCCCGGCCAGAAGGTGAAGGCCGGCGACATCCTCGCGGACGGCGCCTCGACCATGCAGGGCGAGCTCGCCATCGGCAAGAACGTGCTGGTCGCGTTCAACACCTTCGACGGCTACAACTTCGAGGACGCGATCGTCATCTCGGAGCGCCTCGTGAAGGACGACGTGTTCACGTCGATCCACATCGAGAGCTTCGAGTGCGAGATCCGCGAGACCAAGCTCGGGCGCGAGGAGTTCACCGCGGACATCCCGAACGTCTCGGAGAAGATGCTCCTCAACCTCGACGCCGACGGCATCATCCGCATCGGCGCGAGGGTGAGCCCCGGCGACATCCTCGTCGGCAAGGTCAGCCCCAAGAGCAAGAGCGAGCTGAGCCCCGAGGAGAAGCTGCTGCACGCCATCTTCGGCCGCGCCGGAGAGGACGTGAAGAACGACTCGCTCGAGGTGCCCGCGGGCGTCGAGGGCGTCGTGATCGGCGCCAAGCGGTTCAGCCGCCGCCAGCACCAGAGCGAGGAGCAGAAGAAGGCCCTCAAGAAGGCGATCGCCACCTATGAGGAGCAGATGAACGCGAAGGCGATCCAGCTCTTCCGCCAGATGGTGGCGGAGATCAACAGGATCGTCGGCACCGAGATGGTCGATCCCTCCACCCGCCAGAAGGTCGGCGCGAGCGACATCCCGGACGTCATCCTCGAGCAGATCGTGGACTTCAGCGACAAGTGGATCAAGGGCTCGAAGGAGGCGCGCGAGGAGGCCCTCGTCGCATACGGCCAGTTCTGGCC
>VERO01000236.1 GCA_018882625.1 Phycisphaerales bacterium
GTGTGCGGCTCTGCCACTCTCGCGCTCGTCGGCGCGGATCCGCAGGAGGCGTGGCGCTGGAGCCCCGCGACCGGCTACGAGTTCCTCGACTCCATCGGCGGCATCGAGTCCTTTGTGCGTGACATCAACAGCGCGGGACTGTGCGCAGGTCATGCGACGCTGGCCAGCGGATCTGTGCGGGCGGTCCGATGGGGTCTCGATGGCGCGGCGACCGTGCTTGGCCTCCCGCCGGGTGCGACCCAGACCTTCGCTGCGGCGATCAACGACTCCGGTGCCGTCGTCGGCACGACCACCTCGAATGGCGACGCGTGGGTGTTCACCGATGCGACAGGCATCGTGCGCCTGCCCGACTTCGGGACCGGGCTGAAGGCCGCCGCATACGACATCAACAACGCGGGATGGATCCTCGGATGGGCGGATGTGGCGCCCTTCAAGACGGTGCCCGTGGTGTGGGATCCCCAGCGCAATCTCCACAGCATTGCGGACCTCGTCGATCCCAACCGCTTCTACTTCTCGGGCGACTTCATCAGGCCGATCGCGATCAGCGAGACGAACGAGATCGTGGTCTTCGGCTACGACTTCACGGCGGGCGGCGACCCGCGCGTGCTGGTGTTCCGCGTCGGGTTCCCCTCGGCATGCGCGGCGGACATCAACGGCGACGGCGCCCGCGACGGACTTGACCTGTCCTCGGTGCTTGCCGCGTGGGGCACCGGCAACGCATCCGCAGATCTCGACGGCAACGGCACGGTCAACGCCTCGGACCTCACGGTGCTGCTCGCCGCGTGGGGGCCGTGCTGAGCCGGCCGGCTGTTCAGTACCCGCTGCGGTCGACGCGCACCTTGCCCCTGAAGATCCAGTACACGGCGACCGTGTAGGCGATCACGATCGGCATGCCGATCAGCGCGATGATCAGCATCGTGGTGAGCGTGCGCGGCGAGCTTGACGCGTTGGAGATGGTGACGTTGAAGGCCGGATCGACCGTCGAGCGGATCAGGTCCGGGTAGAGCGCCATCGAGAAGAGCGCCGCGAACGCCATGATCATGCAGGAGCTCGAGATGAACCCGAACATGGGCTGGCGGTGGCGGATCGTGCGCGGCACGTTCAGGATGGCGAGCACGTTGAGGGCAGGGATCGCCCAGAGCACGGGCCAGTTGCGGATGTTCGCGGTCACCTGCGGGAGATCGCGCAGCGCGTAGGCCGTGACGGCCACGAAGAGCGCCACGAAGATCCACCACCACCGCCACGCCCACCGCTCCACGCTCGCGAGCAGCGCGCCCTCGACGCGCAACCTCAGGTACAGCGCGCCGTGCAGCGCGAAGAGCGCCACGGTCATCAGGCCGGTCATCAGCGAGAACGGGTTGAGCTGGTTGAGCAGCGGCTCGCGGATCACGAGCGCCGAGTCCACCCTGATCCCGTAGAGGCAGTTGCCCGCGGCGACGCCCAGGAGCAGTGCAATGAGCACGCTGCCGAGCGCAAAGCCGAAGTCGAAGACCTTGTGCATGCCCGGGCTCTCGGTCTTGACGCGGAACTCGAGGCACACGGCGCGCATGATCAGGCCGAGCAGCAGCAGCATGAATGCGATGTAGAAGCCGCTGAAGAACGACGCGTACGCCACCGGGAACGCCGCAAAGAGCGCGCCGCCAAATGTGACCAGCCACACCTCGTTGCCGTCCCAGATCGGGCCGATGGAGCCGATGGTGGCGCGGCGGTCCGCATCGCTGCGCCCTACGAGCAGGTGGTTGATGCCCACTCCAAGGTCGAACCCGTCGAGGATCGCGTATCCGGTCAGCAGCACCGTGAGCAGCAGGAACCAGACCGACTGCAGCGTGGACCTGTCGAGGAACGTGGGATCTGCGATGGGGTCCATCAGTGCGCTCCCGTCAGCGTCTTGCCACCTGCGATCGCTGCAGCCACGCCGCCCGGCGGACCATGCATGGGCGGCGGCTCCTCGCCGGCCCTCGGCTCGCTCGGGCCGTGCCTGATCTTGCGGTCAAGCACGAAGATCCACAGCGCGAAGAGCATCAGGTAGATCAGCCCGAACATGATGATCGACGCGACGACCTGCTCGGCGGTGACCGCCTCGCTGAGCGCATCGGAGACGCGAAGGCCGGGCACGGGCTTGCCGTCCTGCACGCTTGGGTACACGATCCATGGCTGTCGGCCAGTCTCGGCCAGGTACCACCCCGCCTGTCCCGCGATGGTGGGCATCACGACGCTTGGCACCAGCACCTTGAGCAGCAGCCTCCGCCGGTCCAGGGTCCCGCGCCAGGTGAACCATGCGGCAAGCGCTGCGAGCATCGTCATGATGCCCGCAAGGATCACCATCACATGGAACGCGAGGAAAGGGATCCGCATGTTGGGGCGGTCCTCCGGCGCAAACGCATCGAGACCCGTGACTGGCTTCGATGCATCGAAGTACAGCATGTAGCTGAGCAGGCCTGGGATCTTCACGCCGTACACGGTCTGGTTCTCGGGGTCAGGCCAGCCGAAGAGGTAGAGGCCCGAGGGCTCGGTCTTGAAGACGGCCTCAAAGGCGGCGAGCTTCGCGGGCTGCTGGACGGCAACGCCGCGCGCCGAGCGGTCGCCGGTGATGCCGACGAGGATCACGCCCGCAAGCGCCACCGCCACGCCGACAGGCATGCAGCGGCGCGTGAACTCCTTGTGGCGGCCGCGCAGCATGTAGAAGGCGCAGACGCTCATGACCAGGAATCCTCCGGTCACGACCGCGCTGCACAGCACGTGCGAAAGGCGCGTCATGGAACTGGGGTTGAAGACCATCGCCCAGAAGTCAGTCACCTCCGCACGCACGCCGGCCACGCCGGTGTCGGGGGCGGGTACCAGGTGGAAGCCCGCGGGGGTGTGCATCCACGAGTTGGCGATGATGATCCACACCGCGCTGAACATGCTGCCGAGGCAGACCATCCACGTCGAGAAGTAGTGCAGCTTTCTCCCGACGCGATCCCACCCGAAGACGAGGATCGCCAGGAACCCGGACTCGAGGAAGAACGCGAAGATGCCCTCGGCCGCGAGCGCAGAACCGAAGATGTCACCCACGTAGCGGCTGTACGCGGCCCAGTTCGTGCCGAACTGGAACTCCATGACGATGCCGGTGGCCACCCCGAGCGCGAAGTTCACGGCGAAGATGCGGGTCCAGAACCTGGCCGCCTCGAACCACTGCCTGTCCCCGGTACGGATCCACATGGTCTCGATGATGACCATCACCATCCCCAGCCCGATCGTCAGGGGCGGGAACAGGTAGTGGAACGAGACCGTCAGGGCGAACTGGACACGGCTGAGGATTTCGACGTCCATGTGCCCGGAAGGCTATCGGAATCGGGATCTGTGACTCCCAGGACCCGTCCCGAGCGAATAATGGAGCATGCCTGCAGCCGCCAACGCCGCCGTTCCGACCGCCCGAGCTGGTGACGCCTCACGCCAGCCCGACATCGCCTCGCTCGCCGAGCTTGTGGCGAGCGGATGGCGCTCTCGCAGCGTGAAGGAGGAGCTGCGCGCGAACTTCACCGCCGCGCTCGCGCGTGGCGACGACCTCTTTCCGGGCATGCTCGGCTACGACAGCACGGTGATCCCGGAAATCGCCAATGCCATCCTGGCCGGTCACGACATGCTGTTCCTGGGCGAGAAGGGGCAGGGCAAGAGCCGACTGATGCGCCTGCTGCCGAGGTTCCTCGATGAGTGGATTCCGTACCTCGACATTCCCGGATCTCCGGTTCATGAGGACCCCACGCGGCCGATTACGCGCGCGGGGCGCGAGCTTGTCGCGGGTACGGCTCCGGAGCGGATACCGATCGCGTGGTGGCACCGGTCGGAGCGCTATGCGGAGCGCCTCGCGCCGGGCACCAAGTTCGCTGACGTGATCGGCGAGATCGACCCGGCACGCCTGATGGCGGGCACGAGCATGTCGGCGGAGGACGCGCTGCACTTCGGGCTGATCCCGCGGCAGCACCGCGGCATCTTCGCGATGAACGAGCTGCCTGACCTCGACGAGCTGGTGCCTGTCTCCTATACACCTCT
>VERO01000015.1 GCA_018882625.1 Phycisphaerales bacterium
TCCAGCGCGGCGCGCGCGTGGGTGCGCGCGGCGCGGATCGCGTCGGCCCGCAGGCTGTCGGCGCGGTCCGCGAGCGCTGTGCCCTCGGGCGAGGAGCGGTCGATCGCCGACGCCAGGATGCCCAGGTCACGCGCCCGGCCAAGCGACTCCGCCGCCGCGCGAAGCGACCTTCGCGCCGTGCCCATCGGTCCGCTGGCGCAGTTGCCGAGCGCAGCGATCTGATCGGCGCAGCGCTGGAAGCGCTTGCGTGTCTCGTGCAGCCACTCGTCACTGCGCCCGAGCCACCGGTCCATGGCGCGGGCGCGCGCGCGGTCCCAGGTACGCGATGCGCGACCGGCCACATCGACCCAGTCGATGGGCGCGCCGGCTCGGACCCGCATCGCCTGCCAGGCGCGCTCGACCGCGGACGCTGCACGGACGAGCGCATCAGGCGCATCGTGCTCGACGTGAGGGATGCCGACCGCTGCAGTTCGCGGCGCAGGCGCACCGCAGATCTCCTCGAGCAGCAGCGCGAGCGCATCCTGGGCGCGGCTTCCGGCGAGCGCGCTCTTGGCGTCGCGAAGCGCGACCGCCGCCGCGGCACTGCTGCGCGGGAACGCGTCCTGCAGGAGCGTGCGGGCCGCCTGAATTCGCTTGAGGCCGCGGCGGTACGCATGGATGGCCGTTGCGCGATCCGCATCGGGAGCCATTGGCTGACCCGCAGCGAGCAGCGCCTCGCGCACGCCGGCGAACTCGGCCTCCACGAGCGCACGGCATGAGACGCGGCATGAGCGGGCCCGGTCGAGCGTGCCGCGTGCAGCGTGCACGCCTGAGCGTGCTTCCGATGTGCGGGACTCCGGCTCGTGCACGTCCGGCGAGCAGTCCCCTGCCTCCCGCGATGCGCGGCGCGGGTTCGCGCGCTCACGACCGTGCGACGCCACCGCTGCCGCGCGCGTGCGCGAGCGGCTTGCCCTTGACTGATCGGCCTGCCGCTGCGCCTGCGCGGGCGTGATGCGCGCAGCTGCACCCTTGGCGGGACCCGCCGCGGCGCGGCGAGCGTCGAGTTCGGCATCCTGCCGCACTCCCCTCGGTGCAGTGCGCTTGGTCACGTCGTCGGAGGCGGAGTCGGTTCTGGCGCTGGCGCAGGCGCGGGTTCTGCTGCTGGCGCGGGAGCCGGTGCCGGTGCGGGAGCCGGTGCCGGCGCAGAAGCTGGCGCCTCGGTCGGCGCTGCTGCCGGCATTTCCACCGGCGCCCCAGGCGACGGCGCATCAGCGCGGTGCTGGTCTGGAGTGTTGCACACGGGCGCATCGGTCGGCACCATCCACGTCTGCAGGTACTGCGGGTAGAACGCCTCGCCTGCGGAACCCTTCAGCGTGACCGTCGCGACCTGCCACAGGTTCTTCGCGGGATAGACGATGTCCACCTCCGCACGCGGACCCGTGTAGCGCACCTGCGAGATCGAGAAGACGTTGGTGTCGCCGGGCTGCATCGGGCGCCCGCCGCAGATGGCCGCGATGCGCGTCCACGTGTTGGGGAACACGCCGGGCGGCAGGTTGAACACCAGCTCCGTGTTCGGTGCGAGCCGCTTGTGCGCGAATGCCAGCGCGTCCGCCATGATCTCAGGCATCGGCGGAAGGCCAGGATCGGGCTGCTGCGCCCCCGGATAGGAGGGGAACGTCATCGCCGGCGTGCAGCCGACCGACAGCGCCGCGCCGGCGACAGTCAGGCAGGCCACAGCCGCTGCGCCCCGGAGTCCTCGAATCGTCCGAACCGCTTCCGCCCGACGCTGCATTCCATGCATGGCTATTTCTCCGATCGTTGGACGAACCAGTACTCCATATCCACTGGAGCCTGACGACCGAAGATCGTAACGAGCACGCGGACCTGGCCCTTGTCCGGGAACACCTCGTCGATCGTGCCCTCGTAGCCCTGGAAGGCGCCTTCCTTGATGGTGACGTTGTCGCCCTTGGCGAAGTCCATCTTGAGCTGCGGCGCCTCCTCCGGCTTCTTGGAGTCGTGCAGCATCTTCTCGACCTCGTGCGGAGCCATCGGGGTCGGCCGTCCGGCCGTGCCCACGAAGTCGCCGACGCCCGTGGTCTCCTTGATCAGGAAGAAGACGTCCTGGGGGATGCGGCCATCGGGCTCGAGGCGCATCTCGACGAACACGTAGCCCGCATAGAGCTTGTTCTCGGAGATCTTCTGCTTGCCGCCCTTGAGGGTCTTGGTCTTCTCCGTCGGCACCATGATGCGACCGACGAGGTGCTCCATGCCCTCGATCTGAACCTTGCGCAGGAGCGTCTCCCGGACGGACGACTCCTTGTTGCTCGCGACCCGGAGCACGAACCAGTCCATGCCCTCGCGGTACATGGGCAGGTCGCCCTGGTCCGCCGCGGCGCCCGCGTCGCCGGTGGCGCGTGCCGCTGCAGCGGCCTTCTGCTCCTCCGCGAGCGTGAGCTTGGTGGGCACCGCACGCGTGGTGGCCACACCGACGCCCTTGAGGAGGGTCGTGGGCGTCGCACCCGCGCTGCCAGGACGCAGCACGCGCAGGTTGCGGCTGGAGCCGGCGTCACCCGCGGCACCATTTGATTCGGAAGTCGGTTCGTGTTCGGCGTTCATGGATGGGTCACGTTCCCGGATCGAGGACCTTCAGCTGCACAAAGAGCAGGAAGAACACGCGATCGAAGATGAAGCAGAGGAGCGCCAGCAGCAGGCTGAGCAGGATCACGACGGCGGTCGACCCGAAGAGCTCGCGCCTCGTGGACCAGTTCATCTTCTTCATCTCCGCCTCGGTGGCGCAGAAGAAGTCGACGGCACCCGCGCTCCTGGCGGTGATCCACCAGATGCCGATGGCGCAGGCCACGCAGAAGGCGAGCGCGGCGCCCCACGAGATGTAGATGGGGTTGCCGACGCGGGTCACCCATGCGGCGCCCGCGAGGTTGTCATGCACCCAGGTGCCGCCGGCGACGGCGAGCAGGCCGAGCCCGATCACCGTGCCCACGCGCGTCCAGTAGCCCTGGCCGTACTTGTAGATGGCTGAAGACATTGTGTGATCCTCGTCGAACGCGCCGAGAGTGAATCGAACACTCAACCTGCGAATTTGGAATCCGCTGCTCTGCCAATTGAGCTATCGGCGCTGAAGTGGCCTGGAGGGCGGGGCGTGCCGCCCTCCAGGTCCACGGCGCTCACTTGCGCTTGATCTTGTGGAGCGTGTGCTTCCTGACGCGCGGGCTGAACTTCATGAACCCTTCCTTGACGCGCTCGGCGATGCCGCCCTTGACGCGGACCTCCGTGCGGTAGTTCAGGTCGCCCGTCTCAGTGCACTGCAGCCACATGAACTCGCGATCGAGTGACTTCTTGGCCATTGTTCACCTTGCCGCCGATTAGGCGATGATCTTGGTCACGACGCCCGAGCCGACCGTCCGGCCGCCCTCGCGGATGGCGAAGCGGGTCTGCTCCTCCATCGCGACGCCCTTGCCTTCGAGGTCGACGGACATCTTGACGTTGTCGCCGGGCATGCACATCTCGGCGCCGACGAGCTCGATCTTGCCCGTGATGTCGGTCGTGCGGAAGTAGAACTGGGGCTTGTAGCCGCTCTTGAAGTTCGTGTGGCGGCCGCCCTCCTCCTTGGTGAGGATGTAGACCTGGCACTCGAACTTCGTGTGGGGCTTGATCGTGCCGGGCTTGCAGAGCACCTGGCCGCGCTCGATGTCCGCCTTCTCGACGCCGCGGAGGAGGCAGCCGACGTTGTCGCCCGCCATGCCGCTGTCGAGGGTCTTCTGGAACATCTCGACGCCGGTGACGGTCGTCTTCATCGAGTCAGGACGGAGGCCGACGATCTCGATCTCGTCGCCGACCTTCACCATGCCGCGCTCGATGCGGCCCGTGGCCACGGTGCCGCGGCCCTTGATGGAGAACACGTCCTCGACGCTCATGAGGAACGGCTTGTCGGTCTCGCGCACCGGCTCGGGGATGTACGAGTCGATCGCGTCCATGAGGTCGGCGATGCACTTGTTCTTGGCGGCGTCGCCGGGGTTCTGCAGCGCGGGGAACGCAGCGCCGCGGACGACCGGGATCTCGTCGCCGGGGAACTGGTACTTGCTGAGGAGCTCGCGCACCTCCGCCTCGACGAGGTCGATGAGCTCGGCGTCATCCACCGTGTCGCACTTGTTCAGGAAGACCACGATGCGCGGCACGCCGACCTGGCGGGCGAGCAGCACGTGCTCGCGCGTCTGCGGCATGACGCCGTCGTACGCGCTGACCACGAGGATCGCGCCGTCCATCTGCGCGGCGCCGGTGATCATGTTCTTGACGTAGTCGGCGTGGCCGGGGCAGTCGACGTGCGCGTAGTGACGGTTGGCCGTCTCGTACTCGACGTGGCTGGTGGCGATGGTGACGATCTTGGTCGGGTCACGGCGGCCGTCCGACTCGGACGCCTTGGCGACCTGGTCGTACGACACGGGCTTGCTGAAACCGCGCGCTGCCTGCACCGCAGTGATGGCGGCGGTCAGCGTGGTCTTGCCGTGGTCGATGTGTCCGATGGTTCCCACGTTGACGTGGGGCTTGGTGCGATTGAAGACTTCCTTGGCCATGAGTGTGCTCCAGCTCGATCTGCGTGACTGACGGCAGGACCCCGACGCCGGGACCTGCGGAAGCCACCGAAGGGGATTGAACCCTCGACCTCACCCTTACCAAGGGTGTGCTCTACCACTGAGCTACGGTGGCGTTCCCGATGAAAAACCGCCCTCGCGGGCGGTGGACGAACCATGCTATCGGGATCCCCAGCGGGTGCAACCCCTGATGCCAAAACGGTTTCCCGCCTCAGGCCCCTACTGGGGGTTATCAGACCGATCGAGATTCGAGATGCGCAGGTTTCGACCGAAGTCCGCGTTGGCCGGCGGATTGTCGGTGAAGAACGGTCCCTGCAGCTCCTCGATGGTCTTCCACTTGGCCTGCGTGTCCACGTGGCCATCCACGAACAGCATGATGCAGGTGGAACCTGGGTATCGGAAATCCACCTGGCAACGGGCCAAGTCGTTCCCTCGCCACGGGTCTGCCGTGGGAGCGATGGTCTCGCCCGCCCGGCTGTCGACCACGTAGACCGACTCCGAGGGCAGCCGGATCTGGGTGGGAGTCCACCAGCGCCCGGCGCGCGAGTCAAAGAAGTCGTTCATCGCGAAGTACCCGGGCTGGTTGAGCTCCAGCTCGCCCGCCCCCTGCCCGAACGGCGTCGCCTCGAGCCCGCTCGTCTGCCCGAGCTCAAGCCCGAACGGCCGCTTCATCGGAACCGCGCTGCGGAGCACGTTCTTGATGTCGCCGCCTCCGAGCGCGTACGCCAACCGGTCTGGAGAGTCGGCTCGGTAGTCATACGTGGACCCCTCCTCGATAGGGGCCGCCAGCACGAGTGGTCCCAGCCCAGCGGCCGTCCACACGATGTCCGCCCACGTCCCTCGATTCGGGAGACCGATCGGAGGGAAGTCGTCTGGACCGGGTCCTGGTGCCCGGACCTTGCCCCTGACGCGCGCGCCCGAGTAGTCGAACTGGCTTGGGACGAGCGTCTCTCGGTTGTCGCTGACGTAGCCCTGGATCAGGGTCCACGCCTGCCGGAGGTTGGACTGGCTCGTGGCCCACGCGGCATTCCCGCGCGCTGACGACAGTGCGGGCACAAGGATCGCCACAAGCACCGCGATGATGCCCACCACCGCGATGATCTCGACGATGGTGAGGCCGGCGCGCCGCGGGGCACGGCCCGAGCCCGCATGGCAACCCCCGAGCAGGCAGCAGCTGGAGGAGGGTCCTGCAGTGCGCACGTGGGTGGAGTGGCGGGACGGCATCGCGTCAGCCCATGCTCATGGTCATGAGGAACTCGGCGTTGGACTTCGTCTTGGTGACCCTGCTGCGCAGGAGCTCCATGGCCTCGACCACGTTCATGTCGGACACGACCTTGCGCAGGCGCACGATGAGCTCGTGCTCCTTCGGGTCAAGCAGCAGCTCCTCGCGGCGCGTGCCGCTCGCCGCGATGTTGATCGCGGGGAAGGTGCGCTTCTCGACGAGCTTGCGGTCGAGGTGGAGCTCCGCGTTGCCGGTGCCCTTGAACTCCTCGAAGATGACCTCATCGGCGCGGCTGCCGGTGTCGACGAGCGCGGTGCCGATGATCGTCAGCGAGCCGCCGCCCTCGATGTTGCGGGCGCTTCCGAAGAACTTCTTGGGCTTGATGAGGGCCGCGTTGTCGACGCCGCCCGAGCCGATCTTGCCCGAGTTGGGCATCGCGTTGTTGTAGCCGCGCGCGAGTCGCGTGATCGAGTCGAGCAGGATCACGACGTGGTCGCCGAACTCGACGGCGCGCCGCGCCTTCTCCATGACGATCTCGGCGACCTGGATGTGGCGCGTCGCCTCCTCGTCGAACGTGCTCGCCACCACCTCGGTGTTGCCGTGCGTGTTGCGCTTGAAGTCGGTGACCTCCTCGGGCCGCTCGTCGACGAGCAGCACGATGATGTGCACCTCAGGATGGTTCGTGGCGATCGAGTTGGCGAGCTGCTGAAGGATGACGGTCTTGCCCGTGCGCGGCGGCGCCACGATGAGCGCGCGCTGGCCGAAGCCCAGCGGCGACACCATGTCGATCACGCGCGGCTCGATCCGCTGCGGCTGCCCGATGATCTCGAGCTGGATGCGGTGATTGGGGTGCAGCGGCGTGAGGTTCTCGAACGACGGCAGGTCGTGGAGCACCGCAGGGTCGCGCCCGTTGACGCTGTCGACGCGCAGCAGCGCGAAGTAGGTCTCGGCCTCCTTCGGAGGCCGGATGAGGCCGCGCACCACCTGCCCGCGGCGCAGCCCGAAGCGGCGCACCTGCGAGGGCGACACGTAGACGTCATCGTCGCACGGGAGGTAGCTGTACTCGGCGCTGCGCAGGAAGCCGTAGCCATCGGGCATCAGCTCGAGCGTGCCCTCGGCCATCATCAGGCCGTGCTGGGCAGCGCGTGCCTTGAGGATCTCGAACACCAGCCGCTGCTTGGGCATGCCCATCGGGTCGGCGATGTCATGCTCCTTCGCGACCTTCGCGAGCTCCGCGCCGGTCATGTGCTGCAGCGCGCCAAGGTCGAGCTCATCCTTCTTGGCCTCGTCCCAGCGCTCCTGCAGCTCAGCCTCAAGCTGAGCGGCCTCGGCCTCCAGCTGCTCGTCGCTCGGGACGGTGCCGGGAAGCACCGCGACCGGCGGGGCCGCGATGCCCGAGGGAAAGCCTCCAGATGATCCGCCACGGCGGCGACGACGACGACCCTTGCTCATGAGATGGGAACCTTCTGATCCGGATGCGGTGACCGGTCGGCGGGGGTCTACCCCGCCCGGCCTGCCGCAATCACGTGGTCGAGTACCAGGCGCACTTGCGCCCGCAACGATTCCGGATCACCGTCGTTGCGCACTACATGATCTGCCGCCTTCCGCTTCCGGTCAAGTGGCCACTGCGCACTTTCCCGGCGCCTCCAATCGGCCTCTGACCACCCCCGATTGCGGACGACCCGATCCCTGCGGATGCTGTCAGCCGCATCCACGAAGACGATCGCGTCGCAGGCGTCCCCAAGCCCCGATTCGAGGAGCAGAGGGGCGTCAATGACGAGTGCAGGGGTCCCGGCCGGCGCCGCCGCAAACTCCGATTCGCGCATCGCGTGGATCCTCGGATGGATGACCGACTCGAGCCACGCCCGCTCGGCGGGATCGGAAAAGACGATCCGTCCGACGGCCGCGCGATCGACTGGCCGAGCGGGATCGCCTCCCGCGCACGCGCGAGCTCCCCACCGCTCGCGCATCGCTCGCTGCACCCGCGGCTCGTCAAACACACGCCGCGCATGGGCGTCGGAGTCGCTGACCACGCATCCGAGGCTGCGCAGCGCGTCGGCCACTGCGCTCTTGCCCGCGCCGATGCCGCCAGTGATGCCGATGACAGGGAGGCGCGGCATCAGCCTGCCGTGCGCGACCACGTCGTGCCCTGCGCGCCGTCCTTGATGGCCACGCCCATCGCGGCCAGCGCATCGCGGATGCGATCGCTCTCTGCCCAGTTCTTCGCCGCGCGCGCCGCGGTGCGCTCGGCGATGAGCCGCTCGACCTGCTGCGCGAGGCCTGGATCGCCTGCGGGTGGCGCATGCTCCGCAGCGCGGTTGCGGCCAAGCACGCCGAGCACCGAGTCCATCGCGAGCATCGCCGCGAGCTCGCGGTGCGCGCACGCGGCATCGCGCTCGACGGCCGGCGCCGCGCATGCCTCGTTGAGCGCGGCGATCGCACGCGCCACGTTCAGGTCGTCGCAGAGCCCGTCCGTGAAGGATGCGAGCGCGCGCTCGAACGGGCCGGCGGGGCGCGACTCGTCGGGGCTCGGCGCGGCGCGAGAGAGGAGCTCCGAGTGCGCGCGCGACCAGCGGTCGATCATGCGCTGGCAGTCCGCGAGACCCTGGAGCGTGAAGTTCGCGTTGCTGCGGTAGTGCGTCCGGATCAGCTCCAGGCGCACCGCCGCCGGCGTATGGCCCTTGGCGAACAGGTCGCGCGCCGTGAAGAAGTTGCCTGTGCGCTTGGACATCTTCTCGCCCTCGACGACGAGGTGCCTGGTGTGGAACCAGTGCCGCGCGAACCGGGGCCGACCCGTGGCGCAGCGGCTCTGCGCCACCTCGCACTCGTGGTGCGGGAAGATGTTGTCCTCCCCGCCGGAGTGGATGTCGATCTCGTCGCCAAGCAGCATGCGTGCCATGGCGCTGCACTCGATGTGCCATCCGGGGTAGCCCTCGCCCCACGGCGACGGCCAGCGCATCAGGTGGGACATGTCGGGCTTCCACAGCATGAAGTCCGCGGGATGCCTCTTCTGCGCCTGGTTCTCCGCGCTGATGCGCTCGCCCGCGCCCTCGCGGAGCCTGTCGATCGTGTTGCCGCTCAGGGCGCCGTACGCCG
This sequence comes from Phycisphaerales bacterium, assembly GCA_018882625.1. Classification (GTDB taxonomy): domain Bacteria; phylum Planctomycetota; class Phycisphaerae; order Phycisphaerales; family SM1A02; genus ZLKRG44. Next base: position 8,905 of record VERO01000015.1, read on the forward strand.
GGAAGCTGCGCACGTCGAAGTAGACGACCCCGTCGCCGGCCACGTACGCGTGACCATTGGCCACGAGCCGCTCGATCATCGCGATCATCTGCGGGATGCATCGTGTTGGCCGCGGCATCAGCGCGTCGGCGCGCTCCGGGTGCGCGTGCGCCTCGAGCGCCACCTTCAGGCCGAGGGCCCGCGCATCCTCGAGGAACCGGCCGGCGTAGAAGTCCGCGATCGCGCCGGGATTGCCGGGATCGACATCCGTGCCTGCGGGAAGCTTGCCGGCCTTCTTCGCCTCCGCGATGCGGCGGCCCGCCACAGCCATCTTGTCCTCGCCTCCGCCGTCGGCGCTCGAGTCGTCGGTCATGTGCCCGACGTCGGTGATGTTCATCACGTGGTGCACGCGGTGGCCGAGCAGCTCGAGCGTCCGGCGCAGCACATCCGCATTGAGGAACGACCGGAAGTTGCCGATGTGCGCGTCGTCGTAGACGGTCGGCCCGCACGAGTAGAAGGTGACCGGCGATCCGTCCGCGTGCGGCTCGACCGCATCGGCGCGCCGCGTCAGCGTGTTGTGGATCCTCAGCGCCTGCACAGGACGCGGATCATAGGAAGGTGCGCATGCCCTGCCACGGAATGCCGCGGTGCGCGCGGGCGCGAGGGCTATGTGCGTCCCGCGCGCAGCTCGCGGATCTTCACGCCGACCTGCCAGAAGTAGATGGCCTTCGAGAGCGCAAACGCGAACCCCGCGTAGCCGTCAAGGAATCCCCTGCGCAGCCCGTAGTGCTGCACGAAGTACGCCGCGGGCAGCCACCACGCGCCGAGCGACGCGTACTTGCGCCGCTGGCGGGGGGTGAGTGCCGCGAGCGCCGACTGTCCTCCGGCCCGCAGCGCCTCCGCACGGTACGCCTCCCACGTGGAGTAGGCGTCATGCTTGCGCAGCCAGTGCGCGAAGCCGCGGTCGTCACGGTGGTCGATGCGCGCACGCATCTCGCCGACCGTGCCCGAGATGATGGGGTGCTCGTGCACTTCCATGTCGAGTGCGCTCCAGCGCTCCTCGTCGATGCGCTCGTACTCGCCGGCGCCCACCCTGATCAGCGCGAGCTTGCGGTTGCCGTCGCCGTGGCGCAGGCGCCGCCCAAGGAACCAGTTGTGGTAGCTGATCCAGAAGCCGGAGTGCGCAGTGCCGGGCAGCGTGCGCTCGAGCTCGTCGCAGAAGGCGTCATCAACCAGCTCGTCCGCGTCGAGGAAGAGCACCCACGGCGTCTCGATCCGGTGGTTGCGCAGGAACCAGTTGCGCTTCTTCGGGAAGCGGCCGTCCCAGCGGAAGTCGACCCACTCTGCGCCCGATGCAGCCGCGACCTCGCGCGAGCCGTCGGCCGATCCGGAGTCGATCACCACGACATGCGCGAACCTCGACAGCCGGGGCAGGCACTCCGCGAGGTTTCGGGCCTCATCGCGGACCGGAATCGCCACAGTGACTGGAATCGGCTCACGCACCGCAGGCCTCCTGGCACACTGGCCGCTGGTCGAGGCAGGCTATCTGCGGGCTGCATCCCTTCATCGGGAACCGCCCCTGACCCTCGAGGCCACGACCGCGACGACATGCGCGAGCTCGCGTCCCGCTGCAGGATCTGCGGCACGGAGCAGCAGCAGGTAGGTCACCGCAGCGACTGGCGGCACAAGCGCAAGGTGCCAGATGTCCGATGCAGTACCCGGGCTGGCCACCAGGGCCAACGCGAGCACGGGGACTCCAACCGCGACCGCAGATGCCGCGAGCGGCCTCACGAAGAGCATCATGCTGCGCACCACGGCAGCCCGCTCGCCGCGCAGGCAGAGCCACACGCCCAGTGGCGCGGACACCACCGTGTAGAGGCCTGCCACTGACGTGATCGCCAGCGTCGAACCGGCCCCGTACGCCATCCCGATCCCGACCATCAGGCCGAGCGCCATTGCCAGCTGCACGGCCTGCCACACCAGGAATGCGACGAACCTGCCCTGCGCCTTGAGCAGGCTCATGGCGGGGTTCACTGCGAAGTAGAAGGCCTGCCCCACCGACAGGATTGCCGTCATCTGGATCGCGCCTTCCCACCGCTCGGGAAGGAGCAGGCGGATGGCGGGTCCCGCAAGCGCCGCCTGCAGCAGGCACGCCGGCATCGCGACCGCGGCGATGGTCGCGCACGCGCGCATGAAGGCCGCACCTTGCCTGGCCGGATCCCCTGCCATCTGCGCGAAGATCGGCTGCAGCACCATGCCGAGGCTCACCGACACGACGACATTGATGGAGGTGGACAGCGTGAAGGCGCTCGCGAAGTAGCCCGCGTCGTCGGTGGCCGCAAAGGCTGCGATCACCAGCGGCGGGCTCATCAGGAGCCCCGCATGCACGTACTGCCCGAGACCTGACAGCGCGTATCCATGCATCAGCGGCCGCCACTCGTGCGGGATCCAGGCCGAGCCCTTCGGCATCGGTCCCGCGGCACGCCGGTACATCAGCGCCCTCAGCGCGGTGGCGGCGATCTGCGGGACGACCAGGCTCAGCCATCCCATGCGAGCCGCAGCCATGGCGATCGCCGCGAGGGTGGCCAGCGCCTGCGTCACCGCATCGGTGACCGCCAGCTCCCGGAACTTGAGCCCGATGCGCAGTCGCGTCTGCGGGCCGAGCAGCGCGAGCTCCACAGCAGGTCGTAGCGCCACGCAGGCGCACGCCGCCACGAGCGCGCTGTCCCCGTACCGGTGCGCAGCCACCGGGCCAGCCGCCACGAGCAGCGCCGTCATCACGACACACGCCGCCGCACAGACGCGGATGGCCGTCCGCAGCAGCGTGGCCGCCTGGGTCGGCCGCGCGATCAGCACATCGCCAAGCGTGAACGGCGGGAGCACCATCGCGAAGGCCTGGATCCCGAGCGCAATGGCCGCGATCGCGTAGTCGCGCGGGTCGAGCATGTACAGCAGCGCCACGGTGCCCAGCAGCGAGAGCCCCTTGTTGGCGAGGAGCTGCGCCAGCGACCAGAGCCCGCCGCTCACCGCCGACGCCCGAAGCGTTGAAGTGCCGGTCCCCTCGACCGCCGCGCCGGATCGCCCCTCCAGCGCCCGGGCCGACTCCTGCGCACCGCCCAGAGGGGTGCCGCTCATGCGGTGACCGCTGCCTCGTCATCCGATGGCCAGCGCGAGTAGCGAATCTCGAGGCGCGTCACGATGCAGGCGAGCATGAAGAGCGAGGTCACGCCCCACAGCTCCCCCTGCTTGTTCGACAGGAGGAACTGGAAGGCCATGAGGGCAAGCAGGAGCGCCGCCGCTGATCTCTCCACCGGGTCGCTGCCGGCCACGCGCATCAGCCCGCGCGAGGCGCGCACCATCAGCGCGATCATCGCGATGTAGAGCAGCGCGCCGGGGATGCCGAGCTCGAACAGCACGTCCGCGGCCACCACGTGCGAGTACTCGGCGCCGTAGCCGAAGGAGCTGTACGCGTAGTAGCCGAGGCCCACCGCGATGGCCAGCGGGTTCGAGATCCAGCGTCCTGCAAGCCCCATCACGTTGCTGAAGCGCTCGAGCGTGCTGCTGGAGCCGTAGATGAGCTGCTCCGTGCTGAATCGCCGCGCCGCGAATCCCTCGAGGAGCGTGCTCGCCAGGAATGCCACGATCCCTCCGATGACCGCCATGCCCACGGCCGTCGACAGGAACGCGGTCACGCTCCGCACCGGGGCCGCGACGGGGAAGAACGCGATCGAGAGGGCGACTGCGAAGAAGAACTGCCCTCGAGAACCGCTCTTGATCGCCACCACGGTGCCCAGAAGCACAGCCGCAATGCGCAGCGGGAGCCCGAGCACTCCAAGCGTGGTGCGCCTCATCAGCGCGCCCACAAGCAGCGTGGCGCCGCCGAGCTCGCCGATCGCCAGCGGGTTCGACTGCAGCTTGCCGCCTTCAAGGATGCCAAGGCGACCCCACTGGCTGCCGAACTCGGGGCTGACCAGGATGATCGTGCACAGCACGACGCCGAGCACGGCCAGCGCCGTCACCAGCTCGCGCACGTCATCGAGGTCGCAGATGATGTAGGACCCCAGCAGCACCATCACCACGAAGTAGGGCCACCGCGACGCGAGCACCGCCATCCCGAGCTCGCGGCCGGGGCTCCACAGCACCGTCACAGCGGACCATGCCAGCAGCACCGTGATCACGAGCAGGGTCGGGTTGGGGTATCCCAGCCAGGTGATGGGCTTCCGGAGTGCCGTGTTGCCGGCCGCCAGGATCGCCACCAGGCCAAGCAGGTAGTTGACGAGCTGGTTGCCCAGCACCGAAGTCCTCAGGAACGGCGACACCGACTGGAGCACCTGCTCGATCGGGAAGATGCACAGCAGCAGCGCCACCGCCCACACCGGGCGCACGCAGGCGACGGCGCATCCGAGCGCGAGGAGGCTGGCGTAGACGTACTGCATGGCGCGCTGCGGTCAGCCCCTCCCCCCGAGCGCCGCCTCGTAGAGGGCCAGCAGCCGGGGCATCTGGCTCTCCCACGAGTACCTCTCGCGGAATGCGGCCTGCCCCCGCAGGCCCATCTGCCTCGCCGACTCCGGGTCATCCACAAGCCGCACGATGGCGTCCACGAACGTCTGCGGGTCCTCGGGCTGCGCGAGTATCCCGCACCCGCTTCCGCCCACCGACTCGACCTGCCTCGGCAGGTCGCTCAGCACGATGGGCAGCGCGGCGGCCATGAACTCGTAGGTCTTGTTGTGCGCGCCCCGGATCTGCTGCTTCACGCGCAGGTTCGGGGCGATGGCAATCGTGGCCCTGTTGAGCACGCTCATCAGCTCGTGGGGACGCACGTTCGGGATGAGCGTGATGTTGGTGGCGCCGAGCTCCTGCATCCGCGCGAGGGCCGACTCGCGGATCTGCGGAGTCGCGAAGCGGTCCGAGGCGATGAACCTGACCTGCGGACGCACGCGCGCGACACGCGCCGCGATCTCGATCAGCAGCTCGCTGCCGTTGTTGGCGTGCTGCGATCCGATGAAGGCGACGGTTGGCGGCCTCGACAGGTAGTCGTCCGCGGCGCCGTCGGCAAGCTCGAGCGCCGCGTAGTTGTAGATGAGCACCTTGCGGTACCGGGAGCCGGCGAACTCCCTGTCGAGCTCAGGCTGCGTGAGGACAATGTTGCGGATGGGCCAGGCGAAGATGCGCTGCCCCACCTCGAGCATCCGCGCGAATGGCCGCCGCAGCGCATTGGGCACCCACTCGCGGACCATCATCTCCTCCGGGTAGTCCTCGTGGACGTCGTAGACCACGCGCTTCACGAGGCTCAGGACGGACATCCACGGCAGGATGTCGATGTCGTGGAAGTGCACAATGTCGCAGCGCGACACGATCGGCAGCAGCTTGGCGGCGATGCGCACCGGGATCACGAAGGGCCGCGCCGGCCTCGACACGACGCGCCTGAAGGCGTGAAGGCGCACGTTGTGCGGGATGCGCTCGTCACGGACCGTCCATGGCGCGACCAGCTCCACGTTCCACCCCAGCGCAGCCATCGCCTTCGTGTGCTTCCAGATGCGCGCGTCGAAGTCCGGATGGATGCTGGTGACGATCGCGATGGTGCGCGGCCTGGCGGATGGTGCGGTCGGCGTGGAGCTCATGGTTCGCGTCTCCCCTTACAGGGGCAGTCCCCGCTCCCGCCGCCGGATCTCGATGACCTTCACGACCGTCATCATCTCGTAGAAGGAGAGCAGCAGCGAGTACACCAGCGACTGCCATCCCTCCAGGAACCCCAGCCGCAGCACGTACACGCTGACGAAGCGCGCGAGGGGACGCACCGGCCAGAGCCGTGCGGCAATCGTGCGCAGCCGAGCCTTCCTGGCGGTTCCGAGCGACTCGGCGCGTCCTGTCTTGAGGTAGTCCACCACCTTCTGCGCATCCCACGAGGAGTAGCGGTCGTGCCGGGCCAGCCAGTCCGAGAGGCCCTTCGAGTACGCGAAGTGGTCGTAGGGCTCGGGGATCCGGCCCGGAGGGATGGGGCTGTCGAAGTGCTCCCACACCCCGCCTGCGAAACGCGTGGCGCCGCGCCGCATCAGCCTCGCGTGCCAGTTGGGATAGCCCAGGGTGCGCTTGAGCCAGCGGCCCATGAAGAGGTAGCGCGGGGTCAGCTCGTAGTGCGAGTGCGACGCGTCGCCTGATGCGATGCCCACGAGACGTGCGCGCAGCGCATCAGGCACCGTCTCGTCCGCATCGAGGAAGAGGATCCAGTCGGAGGCGAACTCGTGGTGGTCGAGGATCCAGTTGCGCTGGTCGGAGATCCTGAACGGCTTCGGCGGCACATGCGTGCGCACTGTGGCGCCGAGCGACTGCGCGATCTCCGCAGTCCGGTCGGAGCTTCCCGAGTCGAGCACGACGATCTCGCGGCAGAAGCCGAGCGAGCCGATGCAGCGCGCCACATTGGACTCCTCGTCCTTGGTGAGGATCACTGCGGAGATGTTCGGCTGCGTGCCGCTCATGCCATCCGCCTGCCTGCATCAGCCTCGTCCCGAGCGGGCGGTGCGCTCCCGGCATCGGCCGAATCGCCCGCATCGGAGCGCGTCGGCGACTGCTCGGCCCCGTCCTTTGGCATGGACAGCGTGCCATGGACTGTCGGGCCTGAGAGCATCCTCTCGTGCTCAGCGATCTCGCGTTCCGTCACGAAGCGACGGCCGATGGGCCGTGCCGGGACGCCGCCCACGATGGTGTAGGGAGGCACATCCTGCGTCACCACCGCATGCGCCGCCACAATCGACCCGCGCCCGACACGGACTCCCGCGTTGATGGCGGCGCGGTACCCGATCCACACGTCGTCCTCGATCACCGTGGGCGGAACCGCAGGACGGCCAGAGAACATCATCGGCGTGCCGGCCATGTCGAATCGGTGATCACCGCCGAGGATGACCACCTCGGAGGCGACCATCACGTACCTCCCCATCGTGACCCGCGGGCAGATCCAGCACCGACGGCCGATGTAGCTGTACGCGCCCGTCACCAGGTCGGGGCTGATGGAGTTCCCGTTGAGGCAGTGAAACGTCGGGTGCACGTGCCGCAGGCCCATCCGCCAGCGGATGAGCGCCATCCGGGTGCGCTTGAATCCCCGCACCAGCGCCGATTCGCGCCACGATGCGACTGCTGGCCGGATGGTCGGTGTCATGGTGCCGTGCCCGATCGAGTCATGCCGCACGCGAGGGGTCGTGCGTCGCCCGCCACGAGCGGTTGCCCCGGTACCACTCGATGGTCCGGCGAAGGCCATCCTCGAAGCCGACCTTGGCCTGCCACCCGAGCAGCTCCCTGGCCCGGCGCGTGTCGAGGCACCTGCGCGGCTGCCCGTCCGGCTTCGACGAGTCCCACCTGATCTCGCCTGAGAATCCGGTGAGCTTCGCGATGAGGTGGACCAGGTCACGGATAGTGATCTCCTGTCCGGTGCCGAGGTTGATCGGGACCGGATCGTCCATCACCTCGGCGGCGCGCACGATTCCCGCCGCCGCGTCCTCCACGAACAGGAACTCCCGGCTCGCGGATCCCGTGCCCCAGCACGTGAGGTGCCCCGCATGGGACTCTGCAGCCTCGACGCACTTGCGGATCAGCGCGGGAATCACGTGGGAGGTCTGCGGGTCGAAGTTGTCCCAGGGACCGTAGAGGTTGACGGGGAGCAGGTACGAGGACTTGAGTCCGTACTGGCGCCTGTACCCGTCGAGCATGACAAGCGCCGCCTTCTTCGCGACGCCGTAGGGTGCGTTGGTCTCCTCGGGGTACCCGTCCCAGAGCCGATCCTCGCTGAAGGGCACTGGAGTGTGCTTCGGGTAGGCGCAGATGGTGCCCGCCTGCACAAACTTGGCCACTCCCCTCACCCGGGCCTGCTCGATCATGTGGAGCGCCATGGCCATGTTGGCGAAGAAGTAGCGGCCAGGATTCGCCTGGTTGGCGCCTATTCCGCCGACCTCGGCCGCCAGATGGATGACCACATCGGGTCGGGACTGCGCATAGAGCCGCTCGACATCGCCCTCTCGGGTGAGGTCGTAGTCGCGGCGGCGCGGAACCGTGATCTCCTGCGCGCCACGGATGCGAAGCAGGGACTCCACGGCGCGACCGAGGAATCCCGCGCCTCCAGTAAGCAGGATCCGGGCGTTGGCGAGGTTCATGGGCATCGGCAGTAGAGCACGGCTGACTGTGGTTATCGGCTTGATTCCGGGTCTCCTTGAGCATGGCGGGGAAACTCGCGAGAGAGGCCCACGCTGCCCGATTACCGGATTTCGCGATCCGCGTCCGTACGATGAAGATCCTCCCCGCAAAGGGCAACACCATGGCCACCAAGAAGGCGCTGATCACCGGAATCACAGGTCAGGACGGCAGTTACCTGACCGAACTGCTGCTCGGCAAGGGCTATCAGGTGCATGGCGTCATCCGACGCAGCTCGAGTTTCAACACGGGTCGCCTCGATCACATCTACCAGGATCCCCACCAGCCCGGTTCGCGGCTTTTCCTGCATTACGGCGACCTCAACGACGGAAACAACCTCTCGGACCTCGTGCGGAAGGTCGACCCCGACGAGGTCTACAACCTCGGAGCGCAAAGCCACGTCCGTGTCAGCTTCGACATGCCTGTGTACAC
>VERO01000237.1 GCA_018882625.1 Phycisphaerales bacterium
CCTCGCGCGACTCGGGAACCTGCAGCGCCTGCGCGCCAGTCTCGGGCACGCCGCGGGCTGGAGCGGCATCAGCCGCCGTGGCTCCCGCCGCGCCCTGCGGCGAGGCCTGCGCGAGCCGGAGGCCGACTTCATCGAAGAATCGGTCCGCCTCGAGCGTGAACCTCGGGCTGCGGATCGTCGAGTTCTGCGCGATGCGGATCGAGGGGATCTGCCCCTCCTCCGTCTCGAGCTGCACCGAGAGCGCCCACGTCTCCTGCTGGCGCCGGCGCTTCTGGCCCACCGGCGTGTAGTCGCGCTTGAGCTCGCGGTAGATCTCGATGCGTCCGGAGGGCTCGTCCGTGTACACGCCGTTCTCCACGACATGCCAGTCGTCGTAGCCCGTCGGGCGCTCCGCCGTGCCCACGGCGGCCTTCCAGAGCGCAGCCCGGCTCACGCCGGGGTAGTTGCGCACGATGCCTCCGCATCCCGCGGCCGACAGGAGCGCCACCACGGCCAGCGCCGCGCACATCGCGCCGCGCATCCCACGGGCAGCCAGCGCGCGGTCACTCGGGCATGTCCGCATTGGTGTAGACCTTCTGGACATCGTCATGCTCCTCGAGGGCCTCGACCAGACGGGCCACCTTCTGGGCATCATCGGCTCCCACCACCACGGTCGTGAGCGGAAGCCACATGATCTGGCTCTCCTCCGGCGCAAGACCCTGCCCCTCGAAGGCGTCCCGGACCGCCGCGAGCTGGGCGGGCGGGCACGTGACCTGCCACGCCCCGTCCGCGGGGGCGACGTCATCTGCACCTGCCTCAAGGGCGATCTCCATCACCCGGTCCTCGCCCGCCGTCACGCCCCCGACGAGCAGCACGCCCTTCTGCACGAAGCTGAATGCCACCGACCCAGGCACGCCCAGGTTCCCGCCGGCCTTGTCGAAGGCCATCCGGATCTCCGGGGCGGTGCGGTTGACGTTGCTGGTGAGGCACTCCGCAATCACGGCGACGCCCCCCGGCGCATACCCCTCGTAGCGCACGGCCTCGAACTGCTCGCCGCCGGTCTCGCCGGAACCCTTCTTGATCGCCTTCTCGATCGTGTCGCGCGGCATGTTCGCGGCCTTGGCCTCGTCCACCGCGAGCCGCAGCGTCGCGTTGAAGCGCAGGTCGCCGCCGCCCTGCTTCGCGGCGACGATGATCGCACGCGACAGCTTGCTCCATATCTTGCCGCGCTTGGCATCGACCGCAGCCTTGCGGTGCTTGATGTTCTTCCATGCGCTGTGGCCGGCCATGGAGGAGACCTCCCGCTCAGCGGCGGCCCGGACGCGCAGGGCTGCGCACCAGCTTCACGGCCTTGACCGGCTTGCCCGAGTGCGCGGCCTTGTGGGCGCTCGCGCCCTTGGCCTTTGACGTGGGGCCTCCGGACGCCTTGCGGGCCGCACCTGAGGTCGCCAGCGCAGGCTTGCCCGCGGCCGGCTTGCCGTCGCGGCCCTTGGACGACGGCGCGGGGCGCGCGGCGGCAGCACGTGCGGCCTCCTCCTCGCGGGCCCGCAGCGCGGCGAGCGCCGCGGCGGCCGCGGCAGCGCGCTGCGACTCCGCGGCCTTCTTCGCCTGCTCCACCAGCTTCTCGCGGTCCTTGCGCACCTTGAGCGCCTTGCCCGACGTCCAGAACTCGTCGGTCGCGACCACCAGGGACGCATGCACCTCCCCAGCCTTGTCAGGGCGCACGACCTTGGCCAGCGCCTCGCTCACCAGCACGGGATCCGCCGGCTCCGCGAGCACTTCCTTGTCGACCAGGAGATCGACAAGCGTCTGGTCGACCGGGATCAGCGGCACGCCCATCGCAAGCAGCATGAACCGCGCGACCACGTAGGCCGGCATGCCCTCGAGGTTCTCGAGGTAGGTGCGCACGTCGCGCTTGGGCTTGCCGACCAGCATGTCGAGCGAGACCCGGTGGTGACGCAGGTACACGTCATTGAGCGACATGCGCAGCCGCTTCATGCGCGCGAACGCGTCCGGGTACCGCACCCCGATGATGCCGACCATGTCGTCCACCAGGTTGACGCGGAACTCGTTCCAGTCCACGCTCGACGCGCGGATGCGCTGGGTGGCCTCGTCGGCCTGCTTGCGCGTCGCGTCGTAGAGCAGCGACGAGTGCACCAGCAGCGCGACCAGGTCGGCGGCGTTGGGCTCGGTGACGCGCGCCTTGGCCGCATGCCTCTTCCAGAGCGCGTTGAACTTGGTCTGGTTGACGTTGATCCTCTTGCTCACTCAGGAGTCTCCTCTCGCGGCGCGGCGAGCTCGAACGAGAGCTCGGGCACGCGCCTCAGGTCTACGGAATCGCGCACCGATGCGCGCAGGTGCCCTGCGGCGCTGCGGAGCGCGGACAGCGACAGCGGCCCGCGGTCGGCGGGCAGCACGGACACGCGCACCCTCGCCTGCGACAGGTCGGGGGTGACGTGCACCTCAAGGATCGAGACGAGGCCCTGCAGCCTCGGGTCGGACAGGCCGCGGGCGATCCGCTGCTGCAGCGCTCGGTGCAGCACGGCGCCAACCTGCGCAGCCCGCCGGGCCACCGCCACCTGCGCCGCCGGATCCGCGCCGAGCCCTGGCACATGGATGCCAGGCGGCAGCACCGGGCCGCGGGTGCGGCGACCGCCGCGCGCACGAGCCTCTCGACCCGGCCGCTCAGGCATTGGCCGTCTCTTCGGCCCGCTTGACGACGACCGTCTTGTAGCACTCGAGGACGTCGCCGACGCGGATGTCGTCGTAGCCCTTGATCTTCATGCCGCACTCGGTGTTCGCCTTGACCTCGCGCGCGTCGTCCTTGAACCGCTTGAGCTGCTCGAGCCGGCGGTCCTTCTCGATGACGATGCCGTCGCGCGTGACGCGGATCTGCGCATTGCGCTCGACGAAGCCGTCGGTGACGTAGCAGCCCGCGACGGCGCCGACCTTGCTGATGCGGAAGACCTGGCGGACCTCCGCGTGTCCGAGCACCTCGAGCTTGACCTGCGGGTCGAGCATGCCGCGCATCGCCTTGGTGAGGTCGTCGGTGATGTCGTAGATGACGTCGTAGAGGCGGATGTCGATGCCCTTGGCCTCGGCCAGGCCGCGCGCCTTGGCGTTGCTCGTGACGTTGAAGCCCACGATGATCGCGCCGGTCGCCTCGGCCAGCAGCACGTCGCTCTCGTTGATGCCGCCCACCGCGCAGTGCTTGACGGCCACCGTGACCTCCTCGGCCGCGAGCTTGGAGAGCACGGCCTTGAGCGTCTCCACCGAGCCCTGCACGTCGCCCTTGACCACCAGCGGAAGCTCGCGCTTCTTGCTCTTGCCGATGTGCTCGAAGATGTTGTCGAGCGTGATCTTCGGCGCCGCCAGCTCGCGCTCGCGCTCGAGCGCGCGGTGGTCGAGGGCGGCCTGCTCCGCGGCCTTGTGGTCGTCGGTGACGTAGAACTTGTCGCCCGCGTCGGGCAGCTCGTCGATGCCCGATATCGCCACCGGCGTGCTGGGCCCAGCCTGCTGGATGCGCTCGCCGCGGTCGTTCATGATGTCGCGCACGCGGCCGAAGGCGCGGCCGACGGCGATGAAGTCGCCGCGGTTCAGCACGCCCTCCTGCACGATGATCTGCGCGACGGCGCCGCGCCCCTCCTCCATGCGCGCCTCGAGCACCGTGCCCTGCGCGTGGCCCTCGAAGTCGGCCTTGAGCTCGAGCACGTCCGCGGTGAGCGCGATGACCTCGAGCAGCTCCTGGATGCCTGTGCCCTTGGTGGCGCTTGTCGCCACCACCTCGGTGGAGCCGCCCCACGGCACTGGATTGAGGCCATGCTCGGCCAGCTGCCCGTAGATGCGCTGGATGTTGCTCTCGGTGGCCTCAGGCTTGTCGATCTTGTTGAGCGCCACGATGACCGACACGCCGGCTGCCTTGGCGTGGTTGATCGACTCGATGGTCTGCGGCATGACGCCGTCATCCGCGGCCACCACGATCACCGCGATGTCGGTGACCTTGGCGCCGCGGGCGCGCATCGCCGTGAAGGCCTCGTGGCCTGGCGTATCGATGAAGGTGATGACACGGTCC
>VERO01000016.1 GCA_018882625.1 Phycisphaerales bacterium
CAATCGATGCGCTCGCTGCCCAGCTGCCGTGAAGGGCCCGGGCGTCAACGCACGGCATGGCGTCGGTGTGCCGTGTAGCGTTCTCGCAGAGGCCCGCCCGTGCAACACCGCATCCCGACCCTGTCATGGAAGGACGCGTTCATCGCGCTCGGCATCGTGACGGCGGTGGTCTCCCATCGCACGGATCACATCGAGGGCGCCACGGAGATGTCAGGGGCGTGGGGCGTGTTCCAGCTCGTGTGGCTGTTCGTGGTCACCCTCGGATGCGCGTTCAGGGCGCTTGAGCGGGCCGACGCCATCGCGATGCGTCTCGGCGAGCCCTTCGGCACCATCGTCCTCACATTCTCCGCGATCGCCATCGAGCTCTCGATGATCACTGCACTGATGCTCACGGTGGCGCCCACGCCGACCGCCGGCCGCGACACCATGTTCGCCGTGCTCATGATCCTGCTCGGCGCGTTCACGGGGATCGCCCTCATCGTGGGCGGCCTTCGCTCGAAACGGCTCCTCAATCCGGACAGCTCCGCCACGTACATCGCCCTCATTGCGGCGCTTGGCGCCATCGGCCTGATCCTGCCGCGCTTCACGCAAAGCCGTAATGACGGCTACATGGCTCCCATGACCGAGATCTTCGTGGCCTTCGCATGCCTTCTCGTCTACATCGCCTTCGTGTGGCGACAGACCACGATCGACCGCAGCGACTTCTCCTTTGACGATGGAGGCTCGGACCACCGCACTGCGGCACGCCTTCCTGGCCGGCAGATGGCGGTGCACGTGCTCGGGCTCGTGGCCACGCTGCTCACCATCACGTTTCTTGCGGAGGGGCTCGGGCAGGGCGTGCAGTACGGCATCCAGGTGCTCAACCTGCCGATTGCGCTCACGGGCGTGGTCGTCGCGGCGCTGATCCTGCTTCCAGAGGGGCTTGCGGGACTCGCTGCCGCCCGACACGGGCACATGCAACGATCCGTCAATGTGCTGCTTGGATCGGCGCTCTCCACGATCGGGCTGACCATCCCCGCAGTGCTCCTGCTGGCCCTGTTCACAGACACTCAAGTGGAGCTCGGGCTTGAGGCCCCGGAGATCGTGCTGCTCTGCGCCACGCTCTTCATCACTGCCGTGAACTTCTCGCGCGGGCGCGTCGGGTTCTCGCAGGGCCTCGTGCACATCGTGCTGTTCCTTGCGTGGATCGCGCTGATCTTCGACCAGTAGGCACACCATGCGCGTTGCATCGCTCGACCTCCTGCGTGGCGTGGCGATCCTTGGGATCCTGCCGGTGAACATCGCGGCATTCGGGCTGGCGTCGGTCGCGTACCAGAACCCGCTTGCGATAGGGCCAATCGGCGCCGCAGACATGTGGGCGTGGCGCATCATGCACCTGCTGTTCGACCAGCGGTTCATGACCATCTTCTGCGTCATGTTCGGGGCAGGCATTGCGCTGCTGGCCGAGCGTCCCACGAGGGCTGGCACGTCACCGTCGGGTCGCCACTACCGGCGCATGGCCTGGCTGCTGGCGCTCGGCATGTTGCACGCGTACGGGGTCTGGTTCGGCGACATCCTCGCCAACTACGCGGTGTGTGCGATGCTGATCTGGCCGCTGCGGCGGCTGGCCAGCGGATGGCTCTGCGCCATTGCGGGCGCGCTGATCATGGTGCCTCCGCTGATCATGGTGGGGCTGGCGCTGCTGATGGGATTCGCGCCCCCGGAGGTGGCGTCGAAGATGATGATGTCATGGCAGCCGCCGCCGGAACTCGTGGCCGAGGAGATTGCGGCGATGCGCGGCAGCTGGCTCGAGCAAATGCCGGTCCGCGCGGCGAACGCTGCACTCATGCAGTTCGGCATCTTCTTCATGTGGGCGCTCTGGCGCACCACTGCACTGATGATGCTGGGGATCGTGCTCTACCGCAGCGGATTCCTCTCTGCCGCATGGCGCCCGCGCACGTATGCGCTTCTGGCGATCGTGGCGAGCGCGATCGGGCTGGCGCTGACGGGCACAGGAATCGTTGCGGCCGAGCGGGCAGAGTTCACTGGCATCGCCATGGTCACCACATGGATGAACTGGAACTACTTCGGCAGCCTGTTCGGTGCGCTCGGCTGGGGCAGTGCGATCATGCTGCTGGCTCAGGCGGGAAGACCCCTGCGGGCGCTGTACGCCCTTGAGGCTGTGGGACGCACCAGCCTGAGCAACTACCTGCTGCAGTCACTGATCTGCACGCTCATCTTCAACGGGCACGGGCTCGGATGGTTCGGCCACATGACCCGCGTGCAGCTGTGGGGCGTGGTGATTGCGGTGTGGGCAACGCAGATCGGTCTCACGCTGCTCTGGCTGCGCGTCGCGAGCGTCGGACCCGTCGAGTGGGCGTGGCGGAGCCTCGCGGCGTGGCGCATGGTCCCGCTCTGGCGCGGCGCGCCCGCGTGAGCTCATCCGTCCGGCGCCTCGGTGCGGAGCGGTCGCGCACGGGGACAGCGCGCCCACTCGACCCGATCCTGCCTCGCGTCACTGCCCCGCGAGGTCAACGATGAACGCCTGCTCCCGGGCGACCTGCCGCAGGCGCTCGAATCGCCCGCTCTTGCCGCCATGGCCCGCATCGAGGTTGATGTCGAGGATCAGGGGATTCCGGTCGGTGCGCAAGCGCCGCATGCGGGCCACGTACTTGGCTGGCTCGAAGTAGCCCACCTGCGAATCCCACAGTCCGGTGGTGACCATCATCGCCGGGTAGGCCTTCGCCGAGATGTTGTCGTAGGGCGAGTACGAGAGGATGTACTCGTACGCCTCGTGCGACTCGATCGGGTTGCCCCACTGGCTCCACTCGTTTGTCGTGAGCGGGATCGAGGGATCGAGCATGGTCGTCAGCGCATCGACGAATGGCACGCCGAGCACCATGCCGCGGAAGCGGTCGCCGCCCATGTTCGCGACTGCGCCCATCAGAAGACCCCCTGCCGACCCGCCCGAAGCGAAGCGGCGCGCCGGATCGCACCAGCCGTCGGCCGCCAGGGCGTCGGCGACATCGATGAAGTCGTTGAAGGTGTTCATCTTGCGCAGCTTCCGGCCATCCTCGTACCAGTCCTGGCCAAGGTCCGCGCCTCCGCGCACGTGCGCAGTCGCGAGCGCAAATCCGCGGTCCATCAGCGACACGCCTGCAAGGTCGAATGATGCGTTGGACGGGTAGCCGTACGCGCCATACGCCTCGATCAGCATCGGATGCCGGCCGTCGCGCGCCCACGCATCCTTCCTCCAGGCGATCGAGACGGGGATCCTCTTGCCGTCCCTGCTGGGCACCCACACGCGCGCAGAGTCGTACTTGCTTGCGTCGTAGCCGATGACGGGCTGGACCTTGCGCACAACCTGGGCGCCATCGGAGAGGCTGACGTCGATCGTGGTCCACGGGCGGACCATCGTCGTGAGGCCCACGCGCACCGAGGTGTTCGCCGGATCCCGGTTGTCGCCGAGAGTCATCGCGTAGGCGGCTTCCTCGACCGGGATCACGCGTCCCGCCCCGCCGCCCCACGGCACGATGCGCACCTGCGCATTCGCGTCTGCGCGTTCTGCCACCGCGATGCCGCCGTCGAGCAGCGCAAGACCATCAATCGACGCGTCCGCGCGGTGCGGCACAAGCTCCGTCCAGGCGAGGCGGTTCGCGATCGCGCTATCGGTGGCCGTCATGAGCCTGAAGTTGCGCGCGTCGCGGTTGGTGCGGATCACCCACGTCCCCTTGAGGTGATCGGCATAGCTGCGGACGTCGGCCTCGCGCGGGATGATCACCTGCGGTGCGGCATCCGGCCGGTCGAGCGGGACGGCACGCAGCTCGGTCGTGTCATGACCCTCGATCTCGATGCAAAGCCACTCTCGGCTCGCGGAGGGGCTGATGGCGGTGAAGAGGGTGTTGTCGGGCTCGTTGTAGACGGTGGTGTCCGCGGATGGCGGCGTGCCGAGCACGTGCCTGCACACCGGCCCGCTCTGCAGCAGCACCGGATCCTGCCGCATGTAGAAGAGGCTCTTGCCGTCGCTTGCCCACACGATGGGCTCGAGCGTGCCTTCGATGCGATCTGCCAGGACTGCGCCGGTGCGCAGGTCCTTCACGAGCAGCTCGTGACCGCGCCGCCCCTGCGTGTCCTGCGTCCACGCCAGCATGGTGCCGTCAGGACTGGCCACTGCAGCGCTGACGCGGAAGAAGTCGTGACCCTTCGCCAGCGCACTGGCGTCGAGGATCACCTCCTCGGGCGCATTCGCATCAGGCCCTGCGACGCCCCCGCGCCTGCGCATCCATGTGGCGTACTCGGCGCCGGGCGCAAAGGACTGCCAATGCCACCAGCCCCGGTCGAACACCGGCGCCGTCGAGTCATCCTCCTTGATGCGACCCCGAATCTCCGACAGCAGCTGCGTCTCGAGACCCTTGAGCCTGCCCATCACAGCGTCCGTGTACGCCTGCTCCGCGCGCAGGTAGGCCATCACATGGTCGCCCTTGCGGGTGGGATGGTCGTCGCGGATCCAGTAGTACTCGTCGATGCGGTCGCCGTGCGGGCTGCGTACGGTGAAGGGTTCCTGCATCGCGACTGGTGGTGTCGGGGCACAGCCGAACGAGAGCATCAACGCCGCGACGGACGCTGCAGGCACGAGTCTCCTGAGGATCGAGATGAGGCTTGCGCAGGATGGGGTTGCCATCCCGGCAGCGTAGGTCACCGCTCGTCGATGTATGGCGTCTCGCGGTCCATGATCGCGAAGCCCTCCTTGACAAAGTCGCTGACCCCCGCCGCATGGGAGCGCATGAGCCGCACGGTCTCCGGATCGTCGGAGGTCTCCACGATCTTGACCCCCTTCTCCGTCAGCACCACATCGAGGCGGATGAGATGGTGGCGCTTGAAGAGCTCACGGAACACGGGATCCCATCCCCGAACGGGGTATCCGCCGCGGATGCGGTCCTTCATCGCCAGCACGTGATCCTTGATGAGCGCCGCGATGCGCGGGTCATCGGACTCCGTCTCGGCCTCGAGGCCCCGGTCGATGTGACGCACAGTGCGCCTGATCCTGGTGTGGTCGCGCAGCAGCGCCTTCCACACCTGCATGTCGTACTCGGTGGTGCCGGGCTCTGCGTCGGATACGCCTCCAAGCGCAGGTCCCTTGGGAAGCTCGCCGGTCACGGAACCCGATCGGTCCGGCGTCGACGAGGGCTGGTTCGGCGTCGAGCACCCGGCAGTGGCGACGGCGAGGGCACTCGAGAGCGCAACAGCGATCCGGTTCATGCCAGTCAGGCTACCGGGTCGACCCCAGCACATAGATGGCGCGTTGGATGAGCGCGGCGAACGCACCCTCATCGAGCGTGCGGCTTGGGTCGTTCCAT
This sequence comes from Phycisphaerales bacterium, assembly GCA_018882625.1. Lineage (GTDB taxonomy): Bacteria > Planctomycetota > Phycisphaerae > Phycisphaerales > SM1A02 > ZLKRG44. The sequence goes on from VERO01000016.1 coordinate 5,337, forward strand.
GTCGCGGCAAGCGCAAACCACTCACCACGCGAGGACTTCAGCAGGTACGTGAGGTTGATGGCCCCCGGCTCGGAGCCGCCCTTGAACCCGACCCACGGGAACTGCTTTGGGGAGATCGCCAGCCCACGGTTGATCGCAAGCGCCTCCCGGAGCTGCATGAGGGGCGATGCCGCATCGCCTTCCGTCTGCACCCGGATCCAGTCCATCGTGCGCGCGAGGTCCGATGCGCTCGCAAACCACTCGATCGAGTCGATCATCGTGGGCTGCGCCAGCGCGTTCGCGTTCAGCGCGTCTGTGCCAACCGGTCCCGAGAGCGCGCTCCGCTCCAGGTACGCCCTGCGCCCGCCCACATCAAGCGCCGCGTACTCGCGTGCCCGCGAGCCATCGCCGACGAACTTGAGCAGGAACATCTCCGCGGTCGTCAGGAACGGCTGGGTGCGCGCAGGATCCGCCACTCCCATCGTGGACATCGCGGCCTCGACCCGCTCCCGGCCGATCGTGGCGATCAGGAGGTCCGTTGCGGTGTTGTCGCTCACCGAGATCATCAGGTTGGCCGCCGTGGCGATCGTGACAGGCGTTCCATCGGGCCACTCCTGCATCTGTCCCGACGGCAGCGACTTGAACTGCGGTCGCAGCGGCACGATGTCCGTGAGCGCACGCTGGCCCCCCTTCACCTGCCCGACGAGGGCACCGAGCACGTGCAGCTTGAACGCGGATCCGATCGCCATGGACCTGTCGGGATCAAGAGAGGCGATCGCCTTCGGCGGGCCATCGCCAAGCTGCCAGACCCCGAACGAAACCTGCCCGCCGAGCGCACGCAGCGCGTCCACTGCCTCGTCGAGGCTCTTGAGCATGGGCGCAGGAAGGCCAAACAGCAGGCCCACGACCTCATGTGGAGCCTTGTCGGACAGCGCCAAGGTCATCGACACCACCATGCCCTTCGACGTGATGAGGTCGAACGTGCCCGAATGCTCGCCCTGAGCCGATGTCGGCTGCACCTCGACCACAGCCCCGCACTGCGCGAAGTACTGCTGACCGATCGCGCGCAGCTGCGCGGGCTTCACCTGCGCCGTGAAGGATGTGGCCAGCAGGTCATCGGGCCACACAGGCGACTCCGCGATGACCTCGGCCACCTCGCGTGCACGGCGCTCGAGAGTTCCTGCCGTGGCCGCATGCGCAGCATCGCGCGCGAACGCCATCGCGCCGATCAGGGCGGCAACCGCGAGGCTGATGGCCCGAGCTGCGCGCATCACTTGGGCCGGTTCGTGTTCGCGAGCGCAATCACCGTGGCGCCATCGCCAGTGCCGCGGAAGACCGCAAGGAAGGGCGCGGGATCGGCTGGGAGGGTTGACCATCCGACCTTCTGGCCCATCGTGAGGCTGCACGTGACGATGGTCAGGTCACCGCATCGCGTGGCCCGGGTGCCGTCCATCGTGGGCGCATCGGTGGTCGCGTGCGATGCACCCTTGACGATGTCGGCGCCTGTCTTCTGGCCCTTGAAGTTGATCACCTGCATGCCATCGGCCACCATCGCCTCAAAGGTTGGCATGTCCTTGGCGTGCTGGGCGGACAGGAACCGCTTGAGCATCGACTCGCCTTCAGCGTTCAGCGCAGCATCACCTGCGAAGCCGGGCGCACCGGGAGCGGGCCGTGGCGACGGCATGTTGAATGTGGCCCATGCGACGAGCTTCCACGAGCCGTCGACGATGGTCCACACGCCAAGGCGCGGCTGCTCATCGCTCTGCGCAGCCTTCCCGGCGACTGTCTCGGTGACCGACATCAGGCATGTCACCACCAGCGCATCTCCCGCACGCGTGGCGACGATGCCGGAGAACTTCGCGTCCTTCGGCGCCATCGTCTTGAGCTGGGCCGCCTCGCCTGAGCGGTCGAATGCGCCCGCGAAGCTGATGCGCTGGAAGCATGGCGCCAGCGCACTCTCGATCGCAGCTGCATCGCCGCTACCTGCTGTCGTCATCCAATCCATGACGAGCTTCGCGGCCAGCGCATCAAGGCCCTTCTGGCCTTCGGGCCATGCGGCTGCGGGAGCCTTCGCCTCCACCTGGACCTCCGGGGGCCTTGGGGAGGCAGTTGGCGCTGCCTGCGCAGCATCGCTTGGCGGGAGCGCGGTCGCGAGCGAGGAGTGCAGACCGAGCGCGGCTGCAGCCGCGACGGTCACGAGGAGGATTGGTGCCTTGTTCACGCGGGCGATGCTAGACGCTGCCCAGCAAGACCCGCTCGCGACGCGACACCAGAAACCCCGGCATGACGCTCTCGCACGGTCCGGCAATCGCCCGGTGCCGCGGGTCAAGGGCCATCGCGTGCGGGGACGCTGCCATCCCGACGTGCGTTGTCGAGCGATCCCGGCAGCAGCCCAACCCACCAGATCGCGCTGGCATGAAGCCACACGCATGCCGTGCGCTCGGAAATGACTGAGTGCATGCCGACGCCCCGATCCCTCGCTGCCCACGCCGAGTGAGGTTTGTGTGTGCACCGACCCACGCCTGCAGCGTGGCGGCAGCGCGCTCCGATAGGTGTTCGCATGCCGAGCGAGCCTCCAGCGAGTTCCCAGGAGTTCCTTGCCGAGCTGCTTCGTCGCGGGCCGCTCCGCGCCGCTGAGTTCGACCAGCTCCCGCGCGACATCCGGTGGGCCATTGAGGTCGAGTGGATTCGCGCCTGGCTGGCTGGGCGCAGCGCCGAGGAGGTGGCTTCGGAGCTCTCCCGGGAGGAAGTGCTCGATAGCGCACGCCAGCGCGCTCTCGACCGGAGCGCGATGCTTGGCTTCGGGAAGTCCCTGCTGCAGCGCGACCGGCACGCGCCCCCTCCCGAAGGAGACCCATGCTCCGGCACCGGCTAAGCCGACGAGCCGTCGGCGACAGGCTTCCCGCAACCGGATCAGCGCGGGCGACGGCGGCCCCTCCCAGCGACCGCCAGAAGCGCGAGCGCACCAGGAGCGGGGATGAGCGCCATCGCCGTGCCGGGCGATGCCACATTCCCGAGCGCGTTCGCGCTTGTGAGGCTCACCTGCGTGCCGATCGATCCGAGAGAGCTCACGATGCCGTTGAAGGACGGGTCGACGGTTCCGCCGACGGTCCAGCCGTAGAAGAAGCTGTTCCCGGTGGTGGCTGCGCCGAAGGACACGCGGCTGATCTCCGCTCCCGCCCCGGTAAAGATGATGGCGCCATCACCGCCAGAGCTCAGCCCAAGGCCGCTGCCGCTGTAGAAGCCCACCTGCACGCCGGCAAGACCTCCCCAGAAGCTGCGGAAGGAGGCGATGTTCGCCCCACCCGCGCTCTCGATGAAGATGACGCTCTCGCCTGCGCTGATGGTCGTGACGCCGTTGAGGGCCTGCGAGGCGCCGAAGTTGAAGGAGCTGTCATCGAAGCGCCAGCCTGAGATGCTGATCGCGCTCGACCCGAAATTGGTGATCTCGATCCAGTCGTCCGTGCCGCCAGTTCCGCTGGAGCTCATGGCCTCGGTGACATGGACCTGCGCTGAGGCACACGACGCGAAGGTGACTGTGGAGACCGCCGCAAGGATGCGGGACGAGTGGTTCATGATGGGGCTCCCGTAGGGGTTGGGAGGCGAGGAGGGAACCCAGCGCACAGACATGCCAGGCGACGACTCCCCAATGGACAACGCACTCGCCCAAAGTCACGTGCAGACATGGTTAGGGATTTGCAGCGCGGTTCCGCAACCCGCGGATGCGGAGGCCATCCTCCGACGCACTCCAGCCGGGTTCACACATCCTGAACGCAATGCTCGCGCAAGATGAAACCACGCTTCACGGGAAACGAGGGAATGCGGTCTACGTTTCGGTCAATCAACCAACGGTCGGTTGGCGACTCCATCAGGCATTCCCCTCTTCCCCCAATTCCACTACCAGAAGGACCACGCAATGCACGTCCAGCTCAAGAACCCGCTGCTCGCCGCCGGCGCGATCATCATGTGCGCCTCCGGCGTCAGCGCCGCCGAGATCCTTGTCACGCAGAACATCGCGACCTCCACCACGTGGACCGCGAACAACACCTACAACCTTCAGCAGCAGATCTACGTCCTGCCCGGCGCCACGCTCACGATCGAGCCCGGCACCATCATCGCCAGCACGACGGGGCTCGGCGGTTCGCTCGCCGTGACTCGCGGGGCGCGCATCTTCGCGCGTGGCACGCAGGAGAACCCGATCATCTTCACGTCCAAGGCCGACGTGGCAACATGGACCAACGGCAATCCCAAGACCGGCACCTGGCGCGCCGTCTGCAACGAGTGGGGCAACCTCACGATCATGGGCCGGGCCTACATCAGCGAGAACGCAGTCACCAGCAACTCCGCCACCTTCAGCGCGAACAACGTTGCGGCAATGGAGGGACTGGTCGGAAGCTCCGCGAACGACCCTAACGTCATCTACGGCGGCGGCAATGACGACGACGACAGCGGATCGCTCTCCTACGTGTCGTTCCGCTACGGCGGGCGCGTGATCGGCCTGAACAACGAGCTCAATGGCCTGTCGCTCGGCGGCATCGGGCGCCAGACTGTCATCGACCACATGGAGATCATGAACAACGTCGATGACGGCATCGAGATCTGGGGCGGCACCGTCAACCTGCAGAACTTCGCGATCTGGAACATCGGTGACGACAGCCTCGACATCGACCAGGGATGGCGCGGCAAGGCACAGTTCGGCCTGATCGTTCAGGGCTACTCGGCCAGTGCCCCCCAGGGCTCTGGCGTCGGCGACAACGCGATTGAGATCGACGGCGCCGAGCAGTCGGACTACCAGCCGGTCACCACCTGCGTGCTCTACAACATGACGGTGATCGGCGACCGTGGCACCACGGGCGCCAATGGCTGCGACCATGGCGTGGCGTACCGTGACAACGCACGCGTCCAGATCCGCAACTCCATCTTCATGGACCTCGGCGAGCGCCTGGTGGCGATCGACAACGTGGACGGAGACGGTGGCGCCGGCTACGGCCACAACGGCACGCTGAGCTGGGCCGCGACGTGGACGACGCCGTACAGCACCTTCTCGACGGTCAACGCGCCCACGAACCCGGCCCTCTTCTACCGCGCTCAGGTGGATGGCTTCCTGAACGAGATCAAGGACTCGGTGTTCTTCAACAACACGTTCAGCTCGGCCTACACCGAGGCTGACGCGCGCGGCGTGCGCGCCGCCGGCAACAGCAACGTGACGGCGACCGCAAGCCCAATCGTGTCGCTGACGCGTGGCGCGACGGTTTCTCCGACGACCACGCTCCGCATCAGCCCGGTGACCGGGATCGATCCCCGCGCGGCGAACGATGCCGTGACGTCGGTGGGCTCCGCCCCGAATGACGGGTTCTTCGTGCAGGCCAACTACCGCGGGGCATTCAGCCCGCAGAGCCACTGGCTGTGCAGCTGGACCGCGGCTGACGCCTACGGATTCGTCACGGCGCCCGCGGGGTCGTGCGCCGTCGGTACGGCGTGCCCTGCCGACATCAACGGCAGCGGTGCAGTGGACGGCAGCGACCTCACGCAGCTCCTCGCGGCGTGGGGCTCGAGCAATGCCCCCGCCGCGGACGTCAACGATGACAACACCGTCGATGGACTCGACCTGGCCGCGGTTCTGGCTGGCTGGGGTCCGTGCAACTGAGCGCGCCGAGTTTCTGTTCGTGACCTCAGGGAGCGCCTGGCGGCGTGAAGCAGTTCCGCCGGGCGCTCCTTGACATTTGCATCCGCCCTGAGCACGATCCGGTCGTCATGGGTCCAGACTCCATCACGCGCATCCTCCGCGTTCCGCAGTTGCGCACCTTCATGCTGGCGTACGCGCTGCTTGCAGGAGGATGCGACGACCCTGCAACGCCGGCGCGAGAGACGGTGGCGCAGCCGGCAGCGCCCGTGCCCGGCGGAGAGGATCCGCCGCCCCAATCGCTGCCATTGGCGGCTACCGCTGCTGGCACCGGCGCGACATCTGTGGCCGGTTGGCGACTGGATCTCCTTGACGAGGCGTTCGCGGTCGCCAGCAGCATCCCGGAGGAGCCGCACCTGCGCGACAGGGCGAAGGCACAGGAGTGGTGCGCGAGTGCGGCGCTTACGCTCGACCAGGTCGATCGCGCCCTCCAGTATGCGGAGCGCATGAGCACGTGGCGGCAGGCCACCATGCTTGCCGACATCGCGGGCTGGCATGCGGAGCGGGGGGACACCGCCCAGATGGAGCAGCTCGCCGAACGGGCGCTATCGCTGGCGCCGACGGCGCGCGACTGGCAGCAGGAGAGGATCCGCGTTCATGCGGCTCGCGCATACGCGAAGGCCGGTCGCGATGCCCGAGCGGCGGCGCTCGCTTCGGGTGTTGGCGAGGCAGAGAGGGGTAAGGTCGAGGCCGTGGTTGCCGGACGGGGTGGTCCTGCCTCGGATGCGCGGACGCTTCCGGCACCGGTCTTCACCGCCCAGATGGACCAGGTCGACGAGTGGATCATGACCCTCAACTTCGACCTGACGCGCAATGCCGCGGAAGTGTGCATTGCGCTCTACCGCGGATGCCAGGACAACCCGGAGCGGTGCGCACGCGTCGAGCGTTCCATCACGGCCGCGAACGGCAAGCTGCCGCCGGATATCCGCATCGCCAATCTCCTCGCGCTCGCGGAGATTGCGGAGAGCGCTGGGCACAGGGACCGGGCTGTGCCGATGGTCGAGGCCGCCGAGGCCGTGCTCAACTCCGGCACGTGGATGCCGGAGGACGAGATCGTCCAGATCGCCGCGATCGCCCTCGGCAAGCATGCCATTGGACGGTCCGATGAGGCGCGCACAGACCTGGCCCAGGCCCTCGCGGCGTTCGACGAGAGGCGCGACTCGATCATCGACATCTACCGAGCAGCGCCCCTCAGGGCAGTCGCGGTGACGCAGGCCAGGATGGGACAGGCAAAGGAGGCCCTGCAGACGTTCAGGCGCGCAGTGGAGGAGGGCACTGGCAACCCCAACGCCCGCCCGCGCGCCGAGGACCTGGCAGAGACGTGCGTGGCCATGTCCGTAAGCGGGGTTGACCCGGGCGATGAGGGCCGACGGCGGATCCGGCAGATTCGCGAGGGCCTGAAGGATCCGTGGTGACGCCTTCCGGCGCCTTCACGTTTCCTTGACGATTCGCTCACAATCAGATCACGCGTTGTGAACTCAGGTTCACAGTCGCAGACCTACTTTCCGTGCCTCGCGTCGAGGGCACGCCGCAGTGCGTGCCGGTTGTCCCGCCCTGCCCTATCGCGTTGTGCGCATGATCATGCCGTCACATGTCTGGACTGCGTCCGGAATCGCGCTTGTGGCGGCGTCCGGAGCATTTGCCCAGGACGCAGGCACGCTCCGCGGCGTGATCTCGGATGCGGACTTCGGCGATCCGCTCTCGAAGGCCTCCATCACCGTGGTCGAGACTGGCGCGAAGGTCCAGACGAACGAACAGGGGAACTTCTCCGTCAGCCTGCCTCCCGGCCGCTACACGGTGATCGTCGCCAAGGAGGGGTACGTCCGCCAGGTGAAGGCGAACATCACCGTCACCGGAGGCCAGCTTTCGGATCTCGACCTCAAGCTTGTCGCCGAGTACGAGGACATGGACGAGTTCATCGTCCAGGAGATCGAGCTCGGCACCGCCGAGCAGACGCTCATCGAGCTCAAGTTCGAGACGCCTCAGCTTCTGGATGCCGTGAGCGCTGAGATCATCTCGCGCGCTGGCGCCAGCGATGCGGCCCAGGCACTGCTGCTCGTGCCCGGCGCCTCGGTGCAGGAGGGCCGCTATGCGGTCATCCGCGGGCTTCCGGACCGCTATGTGGCCACGCTGCTCAACGGAGTGCGGCTGCCCACTTCAGCCGCGGAACGACGTGCCGTACAGCTCGACCAGTTTCCCACGGCCATCCTCGAGACCGTGCAGGTCAGCAAGTCGTTCACGCCTGACCAGCAAGGCGACTCCTCCGGTGGCGCCATCAACATCGACCTGAAGGACATCCCCGAGGAGACGTCGTTCCAGATCCGCGGCCAGGTCGGCGCGAACTCGCAGGTCGTGGGGGCGGGCAGAGACTTCCTGACGTACCGCAACGGCAACCTCAACTACTGGGGCAACAACCAGGGCACCGACATCCCGACCAGCCTGATCGGCCAGTCGTGGACCGGGTACCCCGTCGGCACGACCACCGAGCAGTCGCCATACCTCGACTACAAGTGGTCGGCATCAGGCGGCGGCAAATGGGAAGTCGCGGACGGCGTGAAGGTGGGCGGCTTCGGCAGCTTCTTCTACGAGAGCGACTACTCCTACTTCGACAACGGCGTCTCGGACCAGTGGTGGATCACGCCATCGGAAGGGCTCATCCCGCAGTACGGGCAGGGAGCGCCCGGACTCCTTCAGTTCCAGACGAACCTGCTCGATGTCACGGAGGGCGCCAAGAGCGTGCAGTGGGGCACGCTCCTTTCCGGCGGTGTCGAGTCGGATCGCCACAAGATCGGCGGCACCTATCTCTACTCGAGGATCGCGGTCAACCAGGCGACCCTCGCGACGAACACGCGGGGCAAGGAGTTCTTCTGCGGACCGGATTTCGACTGGAGCGCCTACGGATTCCCGTTCTCGCCGCTTCCGCCCTACGACCCCAACGACCCGAGCAGCGTCGCCAACACCGACCTGCTCCTCGCATCGCCATTCCAGCGGCTCGAGACGCTGCAGTACACCGAGACATCCACCCAGTCGGTGATCCTCAACGGCAACCACAAGCTCGGTGACGAGGACGGCGAGTTCCTCAAGATTCCGGAGCTCGACTGGACCCTCTCCCAGAGCACCGCGACCTACAACCAGCCCGACAAGACGCAGTTCGCGTCAGCATGGCTGCCGCCCTCGGACTTCATCGACCCGACGCTGCCCGGCATCTGGATCCCCTTCCAGCCGGCAGAGAACATCAACCTCGGCTGGGCACAGCACATCTGGCAGTACATCGAGGAGAAGAGCTCGCAGCTCTCGCTCAACCTGAAGGTGCCGTTCGCTGTCGACGAGGACCGGGAGGGATTCGTCAAGACCGGCTTCTTCGGGGACTGGGTCAACCGCACCTTCACCCAGGACACCTTCAGCAACCGCTTCACGCCAGGCTCGCCCACCGACTACATCGGCGGGTGGGATGACCCGTGGAGCGCCGTGTTCCCGACGGAGAACCACCCGATCTTCGAGTCGACCTTCGACGTCGACTACAACGGCGACCAGCGCATCATCGCCGGCTACGGGATGGCCGAGTACCCGATCACCAGCGAGCTGAGCGTGATCGGCGGCGTGCGCGTCGAAAGCACGCAGCTGTCGACCCAGGTCTTCGGCGGTCCCGATGCGGTGTGGTTCCCTCCCGGGGCGCTCGTCCCCGTCGACTTCGCCACCAACCCTGACGCCGCGAACGTCAACTACGACGTCCTGAACTTCCTGCCGGCGTTCTCGGTGCAGTACGAGCCGATCGAGCGCCTCGTGTTCAGGGGCTCGTTCACCCAGACGATCGCGCGGCAGACATTCCGCGAGATCACCCCGGTCCTGCAGCAGGAGTTCCTCGGCGGACCGATCTTCATCGGCAATCCCGAGCTCGAGATCGCGAATCTCGACAACTACGACGTGCGTGTCGACTGGACGCCGTACGACAACTGGCTGCTGTCGGGCTCGTTCTTCTACAAGAGCCTCACGAACACGATCGAGTACTCGCAGTTCGAGGCACCGGCGGGGTTCGTGTACACGGGACCCGTCAACTACCCGGAGGGCCACCTCTACGGGGTGGAGCTCGAGGCTCGGGTTGACGCCAAGGCGATCGAGGAGAGCCTGAAGGGCCTTCAGGTGGGCGCGAACCTCACGCTGATCGAGTCCGAGGTGACGATCCCCGACAACGAGCAGGCGCTGTTCCAGACGATCGGATTCCCCCTGAGCACGCGCGACATGACCGGCGCGCCGTCCTACCTCGCGAACGTCAATGTCACGTACGAGTACGAGGAGACCGGCACGCAGGCCGGCATCTTCTACACCCTGACCGGCACCACGCTCGAGACGGGCGCGGGCATCGACACGAACAACTTCGTGCCCAGCCTCTACGCACTTCCGTACGGCACGCTCAACTTCACGGTGCAGCAGCGCATCGGGGAGTACCTGCGGCTCACCTTCCAGGCGAAGAACCTCCTCAATCCCGAGATCCAGACCGCGTACCAGGGTGCGTACGTCGACGGCAGCATCGTGAGCACCTCATTCACGGCCGGCATCGACTTCTCGATCGGCCTCAGCTTCCAGATGGACTTCTGAACCATGCGACTCCTACCCAACATGACGATCCTTGTGACTTTCGCCGCGCTGGCGATGTGCCGTGCAGGCCTCGCCCAGGACGCGCCGCAAGAGCCGCCGGCTGCGCCAGCGCCGAGCCAGCCCGCACCACCGGCCGGACCCGATCCCGTGCAGGTGCAGATGCGTATCGAGGAGGCGCGCGCTGCGATGCAGCGCTGGGTGGAGACCAGGAGGATCGTGAGCGATGAGGCGCAGGAGTGGGCACTCGGCAAGGAGCTGCTCGAGTCGCGCATTGACATCCTGTCCCGGGAGCTGGCATCCGTGCAGGAGCGCATCGCCGAGGCGGAGAAGTCGATCACTGAAGCGGACGAGCGCCGTGCGGCGCTTGTTGCGGAGAATGACCGCGTGCGGGCCGGGTCTGCGGCGCTTGCGAAGGTCGCTGCCATGATGGAGATGCGCACCAAGCAGCTCGTCGCGCGCCTTCCGGACCCCATCCGCGAGCGGATCCGTCCGCTCTCCTCGCGGCTTCCCGAGGACCCAAGCACCACCACGCTTCCGCTGACCACGCGCTTCCAGAATGTCGTCGGCATCGTGAACGAGGTCAACAAGTTCAACCGCGAGATCACCACCACGACAGAGATCCGCAAGCTTGCGGACGGGTCAAGTGCGGAGGTCACCGTCGTGTACCTCGGCCTCGCACAGGCGTTCTTCGTGGGCGGTAGCGGTCGCGTCGCCGGCTACGGCGGTGCCAGCGCCGACGGATGGACCTCCGTCGCTGCCAGCTTGGCCGCCATGTCCAGCAACCTCCGGCGGCAGGCCTCGCGGCCGTCCGGCACCTTGCCCACCGTGAATGCGATCCGCAGGTTCCGCTCCAGCAGTTTCAGGCGGTAGCGCTCCGCCGGGCTGGCGAAGACCCACGACACGCCCGACTTGCCGGCGCGCGCCGTGCGTCCGCTGCGGTGTGTGTAAACGTCCAGGTCGGCGGGCAGGTCGTAATGGATGACGTGCGTGATGTCCTCGACGTCCAGTCCGCGCGCCGCCACGTCGGTCGCGACCAGCAGGCACATCTGGCGGCGGCGGAACCCGCGCATCACGCTGTCCCGCTGGGCCTGCGACAAATCGCCGTGCAGCGACTCGGCCGGATAGCCGTCGCGCGTGAGCGCCTCGGACAGTTCCTGCGCCTCGCGGCGGGTACGGCGGAACACCAGTCCGAACAGCGATGCCTCGGAATCGAGCAGACGCTTGAGCGCAACGTACCGGTGCGCATGCTGCAGCAGGAACAGCCGCAGCCAGAGCTGTCAGCGCAGAGGCGCGTGCTCGTGCAGCAGCGGCGGCAGCAGCAGCAGCAGCCGAGTGCTGGCCTCCCCGGCGGCGGGGTGTGGCTGGCCCTGCGCAGTAGGCTGCTGCAGCCAGGTGTGGCTACAGCCCAGGGCGTAGCGCCTCAGCAGCAGGAGCAGCGCGGTCTGGAGGGCAGCTGCTTCTTCCTGGTCACTGACTTGCGCTCCCCAGGCACAGAGTTCACCGTGCCAGAAGGTTCCACCTTCAACCTGGGCGGCTCAGACGCCTACTGCCCTCTGCAGGAGCTGCCTTCCCACAGCCGCACTGCCACTGCAACAGCCACGGCCAGCGCCTCGGAAGAGCACAGCGCCAGCGCCAGTGC
>VERO01000238.1 GCA_018882625.1 Phycisphaerales bacterium
AGATCGGCCAGGCGTGGGCTTCGCGATCACGGCTGGGCGCACCGTGGGCGGCGCGGGCGCAGGTGCGCGGCCAGCGCGCGCGGCGTCCACGAACTCGCCAGTGCGCGTGCACGTGTGCGGCGCAGAGGCATCGATCACAAGCCCGCCGGACTGGCGCGCTGCGGTCGCGGCGCTTGTGCCGTCAAGGCAGAACCGCCACGTGCAGCGCACCCCTGCGATCGGCTGCGTGAAGTACGTCGTGAACGTGATGCGCCACCGGTACGCGGCAGGCAGAAGCGACATGGCCTCCGACACCATGTCGAGGACTGGCGCGCCCATCGGGCAGATCACCGTCGCAGGCTTCGTCGGATCGAGCATCGCGGCGTTCGCGAGCACTCCCGCCCATCCCGCATCGCCAGCCACCGAGGCCCACGTCGAGCATGCGCGGGCATCTGCAGGACCGCCGCGGGGCATCGCACGCTCCGCATCGAGCAGGCGTGGCTCGCCGGACCACGACACCGCGCTCGTCTCCGGCTGCGCAAGCATCCAGGCCGCACCTGCAGGGTCGAGCTCCGACGGATGCAGCACCGCGAAGTGCGCGAGCGTGTTCGAGCGCATCGTGTGGTCGGGCCTTACGGGCCGCACTGCGGCGAGCACGTGGCGCTCCACGCCGCCGATGTCAATCGTCCAGTGGGAGAGCGCCAGAGGCCACCGCTCGATGGGCACTCCGTCTCCCGGCGGGCGGTATCCGCACAGCGATTCGAGCCTCGACGCAAGCGCGACCGACATCGAACGCGTCATCGCGACGGTGCAGAGGCCGCTCGTGCCCGGACGGAGCCCGCGCGGGGACGACGTGTAGTAGAGCTCAAGCGCCATCGTCAGTTCCCTCCCCGATCCCCTCGCCGCGCATCGGATCCTCGCTCCTGTCCCCGACGCGGCCGACGATCTTCCCCCACCGCGAGAACTCGTACAGGAACGGCACCGTCACCCAGCTCGGCCTGATGTCGCGTGGCCTCACCTTCAGCAGCCCGCTGCCGGAGTCGAGCTCAGGTGCGCTGCCGATCGCGGACACCGGCACGTACAGGACTCGCTCGCTGCTGTCGCGCACGACTGCAGCGAACTCCGGCGCGGTGTCGCGGATGATCGACTCGAGCTGCACCGACACCTCCTCGATGCGGCGCTTGTCGACCCTTCCGATGCGGCGGCCGCTGGCTCGAGCCTCGGTCGCGTACGGGTCCGACGAGATGTCGACGCCCGGCATCAGCAGCGGTCCCCAGGCATCGCTCTTGGTGACGATCACGGTGAGCGGCTGCCGCACAGGCGCATCCGAACTCAGTCCGCCGTACCTGCGCACGCGGTCCACCATCTCCTGCAGGACGACATCCTGCCGGAACGCGCGGCTCGCCTGCCCAAGCTGCGGGTCCGCAACCTTTCCGCGCAGCGATGCGCGGAACCGGACATCCTGCAGCGGATCGAAGACCATGAACAGGTTCTTGCTGCGCGCCAGGTGCTGCGTGCCCGGCGCATTGGGGGTGTCCGCGCCCGGCAGGAAGTGCTCCCCGGCGTTGTCATAGAGGCACAGCACCTCCGAGAGCACGTCCGCGCCGTGGCCGTTCACGTGATCGCGCATCGGGCGGATCGTGAAGAGGAAGGGATGCGGGAAGAGCGTCGGCTCGCCCGGATCGAACTGCACAGAGTCGTACTGCGCACCGGCGAGCTCGGTCTTCTCTATGTAGACGAGGCGCTCGAGGTCGTCCTGCAGGAAGAGCCGCTCCTCGTTCTCGGAGATGATCCGGTTGCAGAGCGGATCAGCGTCGGCGAAGGTCAGCGCGAATGTCGTCGGCAGCTTCTGGCGGAGCTGCCATGCCGCCGCCGCGAGGAAATAGCTCTTGCCGCTGCCTGGACTTCCGACGAGCGAGAAGATGCGGATCGCGTGCTCCATCAGCGCCGGAGATATGCCCAGATGGCACCGTGGGCACGCGAGCCTCTGGCACCTCGAGCCATGCTCGTCGAGGGCCTCGCCCGACACCGCGAACCGGGACGGAAGGAACCGGACAGGCTCGTCAGGCGACAGCAGAGGGTCTCCCCGCAGTTCGGGATGCGCCGCAACCCAGAGCGTCTCCTCAGTGCGGAACGTGTGCCAGCAGTGCGGGCAATGGACCTTGTGGAGCAGGCGTCTGCGCACGGTGGACACCCCGGCTCGATCCTCCGGTGCGAATGTCGATCGCAGCAGGGTCGGGTGGGGATAAGGTATCAGTTGTGGTGCACCACGCGGCCTCGCATCGCTGTCCGAGAGTGACCCGGGATTGCCTGGTGGCCGGGTGTGCGGTGCTCGCATGCCTGCTTGTCGTGATCGCCTACTGGGCCCTTCTCGAGCCGTGGCGAGGCGGCAGCGGGTCCGGTGCCGGAGATGGCGGGCAAGGATCGGGCCAGAGATCCGGGGCGGGCGGGACTGGCGACGGCACGGGCACCGGCGTTGCGGGCACCGGAAGTGGTGCAGGACTTCAGGGCGACGGTCCGGGCGCCGATCCGCGCGGCGTGTCGGAGGAGCTGCAAGGCACACCATACGGCTCGACCCCTCAGACGGTCGCGCCGCCGAGCGGGAACGACGCGCCTTCCGCCGACCTCCCGTCTGTGCCCGAACTTGGATTCTCCCAGTCCGACCAGCCGGATGTGCCTCAGCCTCCGACCGCACCGCTTCCGTCGAATCCGATCGGAACCGGCAGCGGCGCGGCGCGCGAGGGCGCCGCTGGCGCCGCGAAGCCGGGAACGCCGGAATTCATGGGCGTCAAGGGGGATGGCACCAATGTGGTCTACATCCTCGACTTCTCCGGAAGCATGGAGGGCGAGAAGATCACCTACCTGAAGATCGAGCTCAAGCGCTCGATCCTGGGTCTCACGGGGCGCAACCGGTTCCAGGTCATCCTGTTCAACCATGTCGCGATCGAGAATCCCGCCAGAGGCATGCTGCCTGCAACCAAGCAGAACACCCGCGCATGCGCAGGATGGGTGGACGGCGAGCGTGCCGGGGGCGGCACCAATCCCGTCGGTGCGCTCGAGATCGCGCTCTCGAGCCTCAAGCCCGACACCATCTACCTGCTGACGGATGGCGCATTCGACGACGACAACGATGTGTTCGCGCTGCTCGCGAGGCTCAACCCCGAAGGCAAGGTGCAGGTCAACACGATCGGCTTCGGCATGGGCGCGAATGTGGCCGTGCTCGAGCGCATCGCGCGGGAGAACCGGGGCAGGTACACCTACATCGACGTGCCCAGCCCGGCCACGCCGTAGCCGGGCCGGCGCCGCCGCATGCCGCTCACCGCGACGCGTGCCCAAGCGACGGCGGATCGGCGAGCCAGCCGGTCTCGATCACGCCCCACAGGCCGACCATGATCGCCTCCGCGGCATCGTGGCGGATCTCCCCCACTCCCTTGAGTCCGCTCCATGTGATGACCTCGCGCGCCATGCGCATCGCGTGTCGCTTGGCGCCGGCGCTGTCGCGGTGCTCGCGCGGGTACATGAATCGCGGCCGCCACTGGTCCGCATGCACGAGCTTCACCGGAACGCCGCGGTACTGCGCGGCGCGCTCCCACACCTCCGCGATCGGGCCGCCGCCCTCAGCCACGACCCATGCGAGATGGTCGATGCCGGCGATGATGTCCGCGATGCCCCGTCGCAGCGCATCGCGTGACGCGAAACGCTGGCTCTGCACCTTCACCAGCCGCCCGTCACGGTTGAAGACCGCAAGCCCCGTCGCAAGCCCGAGGTCCACACCGAGCAGCACACTGCGCTCGCTGAGCGTGCGGTGCGCCGCAGGCGCACCCTCCTCCCGCGCGCGAAGCGCCGCGAGCGCTGCCTTGCGCAGCGCGGAGTGGTGCACGCCGCGCTCCTTGAGCGCATCCTCGGCCGCACGCTGCGCGTCGGCATCCGCGCGCTCCCCCTTCTTCGGCGTGAATCGCCCGAATCTCGAGCGCGAGTCGTCGCGACGACCGCCCATGTCATGCACGTCCGCGCACGCTGGGCACGAG
>VERO01000017.1 GCA_018882625.1 Phycisphaerales bacterium
CCTGGTCTGGTGCGGCGATGCGACGCTCGCGGATGCCGGTGCGCTGCACGATCCACTCGTCCGACGTGTCGACCATCTTCTCGAGGTCGAAGTTCGTCAGGCGGCGATCCGGCACGTAGCGGCCGAGGCCGGCGATGCCGACGGGAACGACGTTGGCCACTTCAGTGCCTCCCACCGGCTGCGGTTGCGCTGCGACAGCGGCTCATGCGTTGGGCTCCGCCTGCGGCAGTTCGCACTCCCGCGCCGCCCGCACGATGTGGTCGTTGACCTTGGCGTCCATGGCCCGGCATGCAAAGCGGATGGCGTTGGCGAACGCTGGCGCGCGCGAACGGCCGTGGCAGATGGTGACGCAGCCCTTGACGCCGAGCAGCAGCGCGCCGCCGTACTCGGAGAAGTCGATGCGCGGCATGATGCCGTGCTTGACCGCCCCCATGCGCTCGGGCTCGACGCCCGATTTCTGCATCAGGCCGAACATCGTGCGGACGAGGTACTCGGCGAGGCCTTCGCTGACCTTGAGCACGACGTTGCCGGTGAAGCCGTCGGTCACGACCACGTGGCACTCGCCGGAGTACAGCTCGACGCCCTCGACGTTGCCGTGGAAGTGGCTCGGCAGCTGCTTCATCAGTGCGCGCGCCTCGCGCACCAGCGGGTTGCCCTTCAGTTCCTCGCTGCCGATGTTGAGGATGCCAACCTTGGGATTCGGAATGCCGAACGTGCCGCCGTAGTAGGCCGATCCCATCAGCGCGTACTGCGCGAGGTGGCTCGCCTTGGGCTCGATGTTGGCGCCGACGTCAAGCAGGACGATGGGGCCGCTGAAGGTGGGCACCGTGACGCAGATGCCGGGGCGCACCACGCCGGGCAGGCGGCGCATGTGCATCTGCGCGGCGGTGACGCACGCGCCGGTGTTGCCCGCGCTGATCACGGCGTCGAGGCGGTTGGGGTCCTTGGGGGATCCCATCTTGCCCATGACCGAGATCGAGCTGTTCTTCTTGGTGCGGACCGAGTCGACCGGCGGGTCATCCATCTCGATGACTTCCGTGGTCGCGACGATCTCGAGCTTCTTGCCGGCGTTGATGCCGCGCTCCTCGAGGGTCTCGGCGATCAGCGGGCCGTCGCCGATGAGGACAAGGGTGTCGTCG
Organism: Phycisphaerales bacterium; assembly: GCA_018882625.1. GTDB lineage: Bacteria > Planctomycetota > Phycisphaerae > Phycisphaerales > SM1A02 > ZLKRG44. The sequence goes on from VERO01000017.1 coordinate 1,140, forward strand.
GCGTGGAGGGTCTCCACGGCCGCGATGCAGCCCTTCAGGATCTCGTCGGGGGCGTTGTCGCCCCCCATCACGTCGACGCCGATGCGCATGGCGCGGGGTCGGGGATGGGTCAGCTGGCGTCAGACTGCAGGGACTTCATCTGAAGCCCTGGGCGGAGGTAGCCGCATCCGGCGCAGGCCGCGTGCGGGCGCTTGGTGTTGCCGCAGTTAGGGCACAGCACGGTGTGGGCCGGGCGCAGGGCCTGGTGGTTGCGGCGGCGGCGGGTACGACCGGGGGAGGTGCGGAATGCGGGTTGCATGGTGTTCCTGTGGAAAAGCCGCCCAGCGGGGGGCGGAGGGACAATTCTACGGGGAGGGGGGGTAGTGTCAAGATCCTCGGGTCATCCCGTTGCAGGGTCGGGCGGGTTTCGTTACGATCTTCCGTCCGCCCCAAAAGGCCAAAGGTTCGACATGCCGACCATCAACCAGCTCGTCCGCAAGCCCCGCCGCACCCCCAAGGCCAAGAGCAAGACCAGGGATCTTGCCCAGTGCCCCCAGCGCCGCGGCGTCTGCCTGCAGGTGAAGACCGTCACCCCGAAGAAGCCCAACTCCGCGCTCCGCAAGGTGTGCCGCGTCAGGCTCTCCAACGGCAAGGAAGTCACCGCCTACATCGGCGGCGAGGGCCACAACCTGCAGGAGCACTCGATCGTGCTCGTGCGCGGTGGCCGTGTGCGCGACCTCCCCGGCGTGCGCTACCACGTGGTCCGCGGCACCCTCGACTGCCTCGGTGTCGATGGCCGCAAGAAGGGCCGTTCGCTCTACGGCGTCAAGCGCAAGGCCGCTGCCGCCAAGAAGTGACCGGTGACATGAACACGCACGGAGACCGGCGCGTGCCGGCTCCGGGCACGTAGCTGCGGCGAACCATCCGGAGATGCCCATCCTCCCGCCGCGGCCAAACCTGGCCCAGCATCCGCTGGACCGAAGCCGAAAGGATTGACCCATGCCCAACAAGTTCACCGCCAGCGAGTCGCAGCTCAAGCCCGATCCCCGCTACCAGGATCTGGTCGTCTCGAAGTTCATCAACTGCATCATGTACGACGGCAAGAAGGCGACCGCGCAGCGGATCGTCTACGACGCCTTCGACATGATCCAGAACCGGCTCGACAAGGAGAAGCCCGAGACGCTGCCGAAGACCGCGATCGAGCTCTTCCAGAAGGCGCTCGAGAACGTGCGCCCGAGCGTCGAGGTGCGCAGCAAGCGCGTCGGCGGCGCCAACTACCAGGTGCCGATGCAGCTCAACAAGCGCCGCGCGCAGAGCCTCACCTTCCGCTGGATCATCGAGGCCGTTCGCGAGGAGAAGGGCAAGCCCGTGGCGCTGCGCCTGGCGAAGGAGCTCTACGACGCCGCGAAGGGCGAGGGCAAGGCCGTGACGACGCGTGAGAACACGCACCGCATGGCCGACGCCAACAAGGCCTTCGCGCACTTCGCCTGGTGACCGCTGCCTTGGCGCACCCGGACCCGGGCTCGCCCAGCGACCAGACCACGCATCACACCGTCCGTGCCGGCGATGCCGGCTCCGGTCTGTCGCGTTGGCACCGGCAGGAGATCCTGCCGTGGTTTGGCACGGACGCGCAGCGCAGGCTGCGCGGGTCGCACGCCGCGGTGGTCGGGTGCGGTGCGCTCGGTGGCGCGCAGGTGGACCTGCTCGCGCGCGCGGGCGTGGGGCGCATCACGCTCATCGACCGCGATGTGGTCGAGTGGACGAACCTGCAGCGGCAGTCGCTCTACGTGGAGGACGATGCGCGGCGCGGCGTGACGAAGGTCGCGGCGGCGGCGGCGCGCGTGCGCGCGATCGACTCGTCGATTGCGGTGCGCGAGTGCGCGGCGGATCTCGTGCCGGAGAACGCGCTCGAGTGCATCGGCGACGCGGACGTGATCGTGGACGGGCTCGACGGGTTCGAGACGCGGTACATCCTCAATGACGTGGCGGTGTCGCGCGGCGTGCCCTATGTGCACTGCGGCGTGGTGGCGGCGCGCGGCACGACGATGCCGGTGATGTCGGGCGCGCGCAGCGGCGGTGCGGCGGGCGATGGCGCGGCAGGCGGCCCGTGCCTGCGGTGCGTGTTCGACGAGCCACCGGCGGCGGGCGCGGAACCCACGTGCGACACGGCGGGCGTATTCGGGCCCGCGGTGGCGGTGATGGCGGGGCTCGCGGCGGCGAACGCGATCCGGCTGCTGGCGGGGCTGCGCGATCAGGTGGACATGGCGCTGGTGTCGGTGGACCTGGCGGGTGGCGCGCACGGCGCCGGGGGCGCGACCGGTGCGGGTATGGGTGCGGCAGGCGCGGGTGCGGCGCCCATCTTCATGCGCATGTCACTGGAGGGCGCGCGGCGTGAGGATTGCGTGTGCTGCGGTGCGCGGCGCTTCGAGTGGCTGATGGGTACGCGCACGAGCGATACGACCGCACTGTGCGGGCGCAACGCCGTGCAGGTGAAGCCGGCGCGGGCGGCGGGTTCGGCACGCGATGCCGCAGCGGGCACCGCAGGAGTCGGGGCGGACTGCAGCGGTCTGCATTCGCTTGATGCCCTCGCGGCCCGCCTGCGCGAGCTGGGCGACGTGCGTGTGGAGGCTGGCGTGCTGCATGCGATGCCGCGCGGCGAGAAATCCCGGGCGGGGTATCCGATCGAGCTTGCGGTCTTCGCCGATGGCCGCACGATCGTGCGCGGCACGAGCGACATCGACGAGGCCAGGCGCATCCACGCGCGGCTCGTGGGTTCGTGAGCCGGGCTGCCACTCGCATTCGCGCGATTTAGACAGTGCGCTGTCACCGGCAGCGGCGTGCGCCGGGCTATCCTCATCCGCATGGGACAACTCGGCACTGCACTCTCTGACGGACTGAAGATGACCATTGGCTACGCGGATGCGCTCGTGAAGACGATTCCCGACGCGCGCTTCGCGGAGATGCCCAAGGATGACCTCAACAGCCCGGCGTTCCTGATCGGGCACCTGGCGATCTACGCGCCGAAGATGGCCGAGATGATGGGCCACACCGGCGCGTGCAGCGTGCCCGCATCGTGGGAGGAGCTCTTCAAGAACGGCGCGAAGTGCGTGTCGACGCCGGGCGCCTACCCGTCGAAGTCGGAGCTCGTGAGGGCATTCACCGACGGTTGGACGACCGTGGCGAACCTCCTGCCGAAGGTCGACGACTCCGTGTTCAACGGGCCCAATCCCTACGAGGGGCTGCGTGACCGCCTGCCGAACCTCGCCGGCGTCGCATCGTTCATGTGCCTGGCGCACAACATGATGCACCTTGGCCAGATCAGCGCGTGGCGCCGCGTGGCAGGGCTCGGCTCGGCGATGTGATCCCGATGGGGCTTCACATGCTGACTCTTCCGGCTCGCGCCGCCGCGCATGCGGCGGTGCTGGCGCTCTCGTGCGCACTCGCGCTGTGTGTCGTGGCGCCGCGCGTCGCGTGCGCGCAGGGCACCTCGGGCGCGATCCCGGATCCGATGTCGGTGGGCGAGCTGAAGCTGCTGCTTGAGCAGCGGGCGGACCTTCCGCCCGGCGTGTGGCCGCAGATCCAGGCTGCGCATGACGCATATGCGCGCCGCGCCGAGGAGTTCCGCGACGGGGACGTGGAGAGGTTCCAGAAGAGGTTTCGGTCGATGGCGACCGCGGAGGACCTTCAGGCGCAGCTCGCACAGTGGCAGGCCACGATGCGCGAGTACTCGGAGCTGGCGCGCAAGCTGGACACGATCGACGAGGGGCTCTTCGCGGACGTGGCGAAGGTGCTCGCGGCATCGCCTGATGCGGTGGCGGCGGTCGAGAGCGCGAAGCTCGCACGGCGGCGCCAGGCGCTGAGGATGGGTATGGGCCGGGCGACGATGTCGCCGAGCACCTCGGCCGATGTCGAGCAGGTGGCCTTTGATGTGGGGATCCCCGATGCGGCGCGTGCAGGTGTGCGGCAGGCGCTGGCGGGCTACGGCGCGAAGCAGTCGCCTGCGCTGCGCGACTTTGGCGACCGCATGCAGCAGGTGTACATCGAGTTCGTGAAGGTGCAGATGGCGGCGCTCCAAGTCCCCGCAGGGGACGGCGAGGGTGCACGGTCGGGCGGCATGGCGGCTGACGAGGCTGCGACGGAGGCGGTGTGGGCGCGCCTTGGTCCGGAGGTCACGCGGCAGCGCAAGCAGCTGCTCGCCAACAACCGCGCGGCGGCGCGCGCGGTGATCGAGGCGCTTGAGCAGTATCCCGATGCGCAGCAGCGCTTCATGGACCGGTGGATCGTTGAGTCGTACCCGGCGATCCCGGACAGCGAGAGCACCGGAGTGCCGCAGGCAGGACGGCGCGCGCTGAGGCTGAAGTCGATTGACGATGCGGCGCGCGAGTCGCTTCGGCTGGCGATCGCCGAGTGGCGCGCTGCGGACGGCGCGATCGTGGAGGAGTGGTCGACGGCCACGGACGACTTCGATTCGGCGCAGATCCCGCTGTCCTTCGGCCAGGAGGCATTCGGCGCCTTCAACGAGCTGGTCGTGGAGCTCCAGCGGCGGCGCACGGAGCGTGCAGCGCAGGCGCTCAAGGCGATCGAGGCCGTGGTGGGCTCTGAGGCTTCGGCCATCGTGCGCGGCACCGACTTCAGCCGCGACGATGAGCTGCTGGCGCCGGAGCAGGCTGATCCGGAGGCAGCCGCGCAAGGGGCGGCGCAGACGGGGGACCGTCTCGAGCTTGCCCGCGAGCACTTCCTTCGTGAGCACGGCCAGCGGCTCGCCAGCTGGAGCCGCCCACTTGGTCCCGAGGATGTGGCGCGCGTCGCGGCCGCGCTTGCGGCTGACGCGGGGCAGCGTTCCGTGATCGAGACGCTCGCGGCAGATCACGCGTCGGGGTGGGTATCGCGAATCGACCCGATCTTCGCGGAGTCGCGGACGCGCATCGAGCGCTCCCTCGTGGATGACGGAGACGGCATATCGGCTGTCGAGGAATGGCCTAAGTCCGTGGAGGCGGCAGGCGGCATCCGCGATGCGCTCGATGCGGAGTTCTTCGATGGGCTGGCAGCGGTGACGGCAGGCACAGGCGGCGAGCGCGTCGTGGGCGCGCTGCGGCAGCTGCGCACGATTGACGGCGCTGTACGCGACGATGCGGCACTGGTGTCACGGCAGATGGGTGCCCGGCCATCGGGGTGGCGCATCGATCCGCTCGAGGGGGTGTGGCAGTCTGTCGCCCCGGAGCGGCGCGAGGATCTGGTGGCGATGCTCGTGGCTGCGCTTCCGGCGATGCTGCAATCGGCGGATGCGGCGCGGGTCGCCGCGCGCGGCGTCTCGGAGGTGGAGCAGCAGGTGCAGCGACTTGGCGCTGAATCGCCGGAGGCCGAGCGGATGGCGGCATTCCAGCGGATGACGGACATCTGGAGTCAGCGCACCAAGGCCAGCGAGGCGCTGCGCGCCGCGGAGGATGCGCTTGCGCAGGGCGCGCTCGCGCTGCTCGCCGAGGATGCGCGTGCGCGTGTGCGGCTGGAGCGCACCCGCAGGCAGAATCCCCAGTACTTCCGGGACGACCCGGTCAAGCGCGCATATGACCGCGCGCTGGCGCTCGATGGACTCGACGATGCGGTGCGCACGGCGATCACAGCGGCGCTGACCGAGTACCTGTCGGCACGCGACGCGTCCGAGGGCACTCTGGTGGAGGCTGTGGGAGTGCGCCCGGAGTACCCGGTGTTCGATCCGGAGTCGCCGGAGTCCGAGGCCCGGTTCGCGAAGCAGTACGAGGCGTGGATGCTTGCCAACGAGAAGGTGGAGCGGATGCTCTACATCCGGCGCAGCGGCCGGGAGCGTGCGCTGCTGGCGCTCTCGAGCATCCTTGGTCCCGACCGCATGAGGGCGGCCCAGGTGCCCGATGCCGCAGCGCTCGCCCGCGAGGAGGCACGGCGCAATGCGGGGGAAGACGTGGATTCGGGCGAATGATCCTCGCGCTTGACCAGGGCACGAGCAGTTCCCGGGCACTGGTCGTTGGCGAGGATGGGGTCGTAGTCGGTGCAGCGCAGCGCGAGTTTGCGCAGCATTTCCCGCAGGACGGATGGGTCGAGCACGATGCGTCGGAGATCTGGCGCACTCAGCTCGAGTGCGCGCGCGCCGCGATCGCGAAGGCGGGTGTGGCGGCGTCGGCAATCCGTGCAGTGGGCATCACGAACCAGCGCGAGACGGTGGTGATGTGGGACCGCCGTAGTGGGGAGCCCGTGGCGCCCGCGATCGTGTGGCAGGACCGGCGCACGGCAGGTGCGCTGGCGCAGCTCGAGCGCGATGGCGCCAGCGAGACGGTGGCGCGCACGACAGGCCTGCTGCTCGACCCGTACTTCAGCGCATCGAAGATCGCATGGATGCTCGAGCATGTGCCGGGTGCGCGCGCACGTGCGGCGCGCGGCGAGCTTGCGGTCGGCACCATCGATTCGTGGCTCGCATGGAAGCTGACGGGCGGGCGCGCGCACGTCACCGACGCGAGCAACGCATCGCGCACGATGCTCATGGACCTGCGGACGCTTGAGTGGGATGCGGGGATGCTCGAGCTGTTCGGGATCCCGCCGGAGATCCTGCCGCGCATCGTGGCCTCGAGTGGGGTTGTGGAGGAGTGCGATGCGTCGGTGCTTGGCGCGGCGGTGCCGCTCGCCGCGATGGTGGGTGACCAGCAGTCGGCGCTGTTTGCGCAAGGCTGCCACGAGCCCGGCGCATCGAAGACCACGTACGGCACCGGGTGCTTTGCGCTGATGCACACGGGCACCGCGCCCAAGGCGAGCGCGGCACGGCTGCTCACGACCGTGGCGTGGCGCGTGGGAGAGCGTCCGGTGGAGTACGCGCTTGAGGGCAGCGTGTTCACGGGCGGTGCGCTCATCCAGTGGCTGCGCGATGGGCTGGGGATCATCGCCGCAGCGCCGGACGTCAATGCGCTCGCAGCATCGGTGCCGGACTCCGGCGGCGTGGTCCTGGTGCCGGCGCTGACCGGGCTCGGCGCACCCCACTGGGATCCGCACGCGCGCGGCCTGATCGCGGGGATCACGCGCGGCACCACGGCGGGGCACATCGCGCGTGCAGCGATCGACGGCATCGCGTGGCAGGTGGCAGACCTGATGGACGCGATGGCATCAGACGCTGGCCTGCGGCCCGCGGCCATGCGTGTGGATGGCGGCGCAAGCGCGAGCGACCTGCTGATGCAGGTGCAGGCTGACGTCAGCGACATGCGCATCGAGCGGCCTGCGGTGCTGGAGCTCACCGGGCTCGGCGCCGCGTTCATGGCTGGCATCGCGGTGGGCATATGGCCGGATGCGCATGCCGCAGCGTCTACCGTGCCCTCGGGCAGGTCGTTTGCGCCTGCGATCGGCGCGGCGGTGCGGTCAGCGCGCCGCGAGCGCTGGAGCCGCGCGGTGGAGCTGAGCATGGGATGGCACTCGTGAGATGGAGGACCGGATGAGCGCATCGGCAGGCACATCACGGCACACGCCAGAAGGGCGCGCAACTGGCAGTGCACTCGAGCCGCGTCCCTTCGTGCGCGAGTCGATGCTCGCGGCGGCCGATGGCGGATCGTTCGACGTGCTCGTGGTGGGCGGGGGCGCCACAGGCCTCGGTGTGGCTGTCGATGCCGCGAGCCGGGGGTGCTCGACGTGCCTCCTCGAGTCGCATGACTTCGCCAAGGGCACCTCGAGCCGCAGCACGAAGCTCGTGCACGGCGGCGTGCGGTACCTCGAGCAGCTCGACATCGCTCTGGTGCTCGAGGCGCTGCGCGAGCGCGGCATCATGCACGAGAACGCGCCGCACCTGGTGCATGACCTGCCCTTCATCGTGCCGCGGTACGCCTGGTGGGAGGCGCCCTTCTACGGCGCCGGCCTGAAGCTCTACGACCTGCTCGCGGGCAAGCGCAACCTGGCGCCCACGCAGTTCCTCTCGCGCGATGACACGATCTCGGCGATCCCCAATGTGGCGCGGGAAAGCCTGCTGGGCGGCGTGCGCTACCACGACGGGCAGTTCGACGACGCGCGCATGGCACTGTCGCTGGCGCGCACCGCGGCTGGCCAGGGCGCCGTGCTCGTCAATGGCGTGCATGTGGATGCGCTCGCGAAGGACGCGGCGGGCATGGTGTGCGGCGTGCGGGCCACGGACATGGAGTCGGGCCGTTCGTTCGAGGTCCGCGCGAAGGTGGTCGTGAACGCGTGCGGGATCTTCGCGGACGGGCTGCGCAAGGCGGACGACCCTGGGCAGCCTGCGATGATCGAGCCTGCGCAGGGGGTGCACCTGGTGCTCGACCGGTCGTTCCTTGCCGGACGCGAGGCGATCATGGTGCCGCACACCGATGACGGCCGCGTGCTCTTCGTGATCCCCTGGCACGACTGCGTGGTCGTGGGCACCACCGACACGCCGATGCCCGAGGCGCAGCACGAGCCGCGCGCGCTGCCGGAGGAGATCGACTTCATCCTGCGCAACGCGGCGCGCTACCTCGAGCGAGACCCGTCGCGCGGAGATGTGCGCAGCGTCTTCGCGGGGCAGCGGCCGCTCGTGCACGAGGGCGGCCGCGACGGTCCGACGAAGTCGATCTCGCGCACCCACAAGGTGGTGGTGTCGGCATCAGGACTCGTGACGATCGTGGGCGGCAAGTGGACCACATACCGCAAGATGGCCGAGGACACCGTGGCGCGTGCGCTCGACGTGGCCGGAATCGGTACGCGGCCGTGCGTGACGGAGTCGCTGCGCATCGATGGCTACCTGCCGGCAGGCGACCCTGCGATGCCGGCGGAGGACTGGCTGCGCGTGTATGGCAGCAGTGCGCCCGCCGTGCGCAGGACCTGCGCCGAATCCGCGTCCTATGGCACAACCATGGCGTCGGGCCTCCCGTACATGATGGGAGCGGTGGCGTATGCCGCGCGGCACGAGATGGCACGTTCGCTTGACGATTGCCTGGCGCGGCGCACGCGCGCGCTTCTGCTCGATGCCAGGGCGGCCTCTGCTGCGGCAGATGCGGCAGCGGCCGTGCTCGCGAAGGAGCTTGGCCGCGATGCGGCGTGGGCCCGCGACGAGGCCGATCGCTTCCGTACGCTTGCGGCGCGCTACATCCTGGAGCACTAGATGATTCACCCGCTTCTTGTCGCCGCAGCCACCGCACTCGCGCAGGCGTCCGCACCGTCTGGGCAGGCCGTGCCGCAGGGAACGGAAGCCGCGCAGGCTGCCGCGCAGCCAGCGCAGCAGGCGGCACCGCCAGAGGCGCAGCAGATCCCGTGGCCGATCACGCTCGGGCTGCGCGTGATCCAGGTGCCGCTGCGCGTCCCCGTGCTCAACCGCGTGGTGATCGTGCCGGACGAGGCCACGTACCTCGACGAGATCTCGCGCTGGTCGCTGGCCGGCCGCTGGCCGGTGCTCATCGAGGACAACTTCTTCGCGCCGATGTTCGTGCGCGCATTCAAGCCCGAGAGCGTGGTGCGGCGCGCTGCTGCGGCGCCGATGCCAGCGGACCGTGCCGCGCAGCAGGCTGCGGCGGCGCAGGCGATATCCAACGCATGGCGAGCGCCGCAAGGCGTGCCGCCCGGTTCTGGTCCGGTGCCTGGATCCAGCATGGTTGCGCCCACGGAGCCCAGCACGCTTGCGCCGCTGCAGGCGTTCAAGGCAGTGGGATTCGAGCCTTGCGGGATGGTCTTCACGTCGATGGGCGACCCGGCATGGACTGCGGCGGTGGCGCTTGCGGCGGCGCACGGGCAGCCGATCGGGTGGATCGACCAGGACCTCGGCGCGCCATGGTCTTCGATGCCTGCCGCATCGGTGGTGGAACTCTCGGACACGATTGAGAGGGCGGTGGCGGCCACGGGACTGTCGTGGCAGGCGCGCGGCGATGCGATCGATGCGGTCACGCTGTGCCGCACGGCGAGCGGGCGCGCGATCGTGCCGCCGGGCGCGCGCTTCAGGCTTCCCGATGGCGCGAACGTCAAGCCCGACGAGGCGGTATCGCTCACCGATGCGCTGTGCCGCAACGCAGATGGCTCGCGCTGGGGCGTGGCGGGATGGATCTTCGGCGACTCGAGGCGCAGTGCGTACATGGCGATGAGCGCGCTGTTCCTGGACCGCACGTCGGCACTCTGCTTCAACAGCTACCAGCCGGACGGCCAGTGGGGCCGCTACGGGATGACCGAGGCGGTGGAGATGCTCAAGCAGGCGGGTCTTGAGGTCACGCTGATCGACGGCCCGCAGGCGACTGGCGTGGCGTGGATCAATCTGGCCATGGGCGGCATCTCGCCGGATGTGCTGCTCGTGAACACCTCAGGCAATGCCGACTTCTTCGACCTGTGGGGGCAGGCACGCATGCGGCCTGAGCAGGTGCCCATCGCGAACCGGCCGGTGGCGATGCAGTTCATCCACTCATGGAGCCTCGGCACGCCAGAGGTGGTGGACACGGTGGGCGGCAGGTGGCTTGACCATGGCGTGTACGCGTACGTGGGCAGCGTGTGGGAGCCGTTCCTCTCCGCGTTCGTGCCGCCGATCCTGTTCACCGATCGCTTCGTCAACCTGGTGCCGTTCGGGTGGTGCGCGCGGTGGACCGAGGGTCCGATGGATGCGCTGTGGCGCGTCACCGTGATCGGCGATCCGCTGATGACGACGCTGGGTCCGGCGCGGCAGCGTCCCGCGCGGAGCTCGCCTGCGCAGCCTGATGCGTCACGTGGCGAGATCGAGATGAGGGACGCGGCGCGGGACGCTCTCGTGGCCGCGAAGGCGTCCGGTGCCGCGGCCGACTACGCACGCGCGATGCGCGCGCTCGTGCTTGCCGGCGATGACGCGATGGCCGTGCAGGTGTGGGCTGTCGCGCTGGGCAAGGGCGCCGGTGCGGAGTGCGCATCGGATGCGATGGGCCCGCTCTTCCGCGCGAAGGATGCGGATGGTGTGGTCGCGGCCATGCGCGCGATGCCCGCAGACAGGGTGACCCTGCGAGACCGCGACATGCTCTGGCAGCTCTGGACGCCGACGCTTCCTGCGCTGCGCGACGCGGCCACGCTCGAGTGGTTCGCGACGCAGGTGCGCGAGCGGCGGCCGTACGTAGACCTGATCCCGCTGCGCGGAGCGATGGAGCGCGCAGGGGTGAAGGAGAAGTGGGTCGAGGCAGTCACGCTCTGGCGCGCGCGCACGCGCGACGACGAGGTCAAGACGGAGCTCGGCAAGCTGCTGCAGGGCTGAGCGCCTCGCGCGCGGCCCGTGCGCTCACCGACCGGCGGCTGCGGGCTGCGGCGATGCGGGCGAGGCAAGAGCGCGCACCGCCTCGAGTTCGCGCGCGCGCTCGTCGAGAAGGCGGCGCCGGATCCACATCGGGTCGAAGTCGAATGAACCTTCGAAGGCGGGGCGCGAACTCTCAGGCAGCAGCGTCGCGGCCGATTCCACCACGGAGCTCGCGACGGCGACGAGCCCCGCGAACGACGGGTGCAGCTCGTCCCGCAGCAGCAGGGGACCATGGTCGTCGACGCTCCAGTCGGTGCCGCCGGTGCGCATCGAGCCGTTCGTGCTGATCGACATCACGCTCTCGCGCAGGCCGAACACGCGCACGCCGGGACGCGACTGCGCCCACTCCCGGATGCGCGCGTTGACGGCATCGAGCGTGGATGCATCGGGCACCTGCGCGCGGCTGAGCATCTTGCCGATCGCGGCCTTCATGTCGGGGATGTCGCCGATGATGACGGGAGTGCCGCGCGCGAGCGCCTGGTCGACTTGAGCAAGCCCAAGCTCGAGGTTCGCCATCCGCTGCTCCGGAGTGCGCATGGGCGCGCCGCTGGCGCTGCTCGTGCCGTACACGTACCAGAAGAGGAAGTCGATGCCGATGACGACGCTCGGCGAGTGGCGCAGCGCGCGCTCCATCTCTCCGGAGAGGATCGGGCCCGGGTTCACGAACACCATGCTCGAGGAGTAGGCCTCGACGGTGCGTGGTGCCTTCAGCGCGACGCGCAGGATGTCGGCGAGCGAGACGCCCACGCCGTCGCCTGGCTTGGCGCCATGCTCCCGCACTGACACGCCAAACCCGTCGGATGCGCTCGCGCCGATCACGATCGGTCGGCTGAAGAGCGTGACGGCGTCGACGGCTGGTGCGGTGGTGGGGTCGATCGCCACAGCCGGTGCGGTCTTGGCGGTCGCGGCCTCGGCGCCCGTCGCTGGCAAGGGTGCGGCCTCCGCCGCGGGGGACTTGCGCGGGGCCGCATCTCGTGCAGTTGCGGCGGGCGTGGCGGGTGCGGGGGACGCCCCAGGCTGGCCCCGCTCGCCTGAGCAGGCTGAGCACGCGATCGCACAACCGACAGAGATGAGGCGCAGCACGCTGGTGGCGCGCATGGCGGCGCCCAGACGCGCCAGGGGAGGCATCAGGCGAGCTTCAGCGCCTTGCACGCCATGTCCCCGAGGTCGGCCGGGCTCTCGGCGACCTGCACTCCGCATGCGCGGAGCGCATCGATCTTCGCCTGCGCGGTGTCGTCGGCGCCGCCGACGATGGCGCCGGCATGGCCCATGCGGCGGCCCTTGGGCGCGGTGCGCCCAGCGATGAAGGCGACGACGGGCTTGTTCATGTTGTCGCGGATCCAGCGGCCTGCCTCGGTCTCGGCGCTGCCGCCGATCTCGCCGATCATGATGACCGCGTCGGTCTCGGGGTCGGCATTGAACATCTCGATGACGTCGATGAAGTCGACGCCCTTGATCGGGTCGCCGCCGATGCCGACGCACGAGCTCTGGCCGATGCCGCGCTGCGAGCACTGCCACACGGCCTCGTAGGTGAGCGTGCCCGAGCGGCTGACGATGCCGACGGCCTTGCGCGTGGGCGCATCGGCCTTGTGCATGTGGATGTAGCCGGGCATGATGCCGATCTTGCATCCGCCCTCCCACTTGCCTTCGGCGACCTTGCGGCCGGGCGTGATGACGCCAGGGCAGTTCGGTCCGATGAGGGTGACGCCAGGATTCGCCTCGATGTGCGCGCGCACGCGCACCATGTCCTGCACCGGGATGCCTTCGGTGATCGCGCAGATCGTGCGGATGCCGGCGTCGGCGGCCTCGCAGATCGCGTCGCCCGCGTAGGGCGGCGGCACGAAGATCATGCTCGCGGTGGCGCCGGTGGCCTCGACGGCCTGCGTGACGGTCTCGAAGATGGGAAGCCCGTTGGCGTCCTTCTGCCCGCCCTTGCCCGGCGTGGTGCCGCCGACCATGCGCGTGCCGTAGTCGAGGCATCCCTTGGTGTGGAAGGCGCCTGCAGCGCCGGTGATGCCCTGGCAGATGACCCGAGTGTTGCCGTCGACGAGAATGGACATGGGTCGCTAAAGATAGCACCAGCGGCGTGTTGCGTGATGGCGCCGCTTCGCTTGAAATGGCGCGATGAGCACCGCCGCGCGCACCAAGGGCCTGACCTACAAGGACGCAGGCGTTGACATCGACGCGGGCGACGAGGTTGTCGACCGCATCAAGCCGATCCTGCGCCGCACGTACGGGCCGCGCGTGCTCGGGCGCCACGGCGGGTTCGCCGGGATGTTCCGGCTCGACTTCAACGAGAAGCTCTTCAAGCGCAACTACAAGGAGCCCGTACTCGTCGCGTGCACCGACGGCGTGGGCACGAAGGTGATGCTCGCGGCGGAGCGGCGCATCTTCGACACGGTCGGCATCGACTGCGTGGCGATGAACGTCAACGACCTCATCGTGCAGGGCGCCGAGCCGCTGATCTTCCTCGACTACCTCGGGCTGTCGAAGCTCGACCCCAAGGACACGACGGCGATGATCGAGGGCGTGGCGCGCGGGTGCGAGATCGCAGGGTGCGCGCTCATCGGCGGCGAGTGCGCGGAGATGCCCGGCATCTACAAGCCGGGAGACTTCGACATCGCGGGTTTCTGCGTGGGCGTGGTGGAGCTCGACCGCGCGATCGACCCGATGCGCGTCAAGAAGGGCGACGTGGTGATCGGGCTCGAGAGCTCGGGCGTGCATTCGAACGGATACACGCTGGTGCGGCGCATCATTGCCGATGCGAAGCTCGACCTCGATGCGACCTACGAGGAGCTCGGCCCGGTGTGGGGCGCGGAGCCGCTGTGGAAGCTGCTGCTCGAGCCGACGCGCATCTACGCGAAGCCCATCGTGCGGCTGCTGGCGAGCTACAAGAAGAAGCGCGTGGTCAGCGGCATGGCGCACATCACCGGCGGCGGACTGCCCGGCAACGTGTGCCGCGCGCTGCCCAAGACGCTTGATGCGGTGATCGACAAGCGGGCGTGGACGCCGCACCCGGTGTTCCCGTTCCTGCAGGCGCACGGCGGCGTGGACGAGGACGAGATGTTCCGCGTCTTCAATATGGGCATCGGCTACACGCTGATCGTGCGGCCCGACTTTGCCGACGGCGTGATCGCGAAGCTGCGCAAGTACGGCGAGCACCCGCACGTCATCGGCCGCATCGACAAGGGCACTGGCGAAGTGCGCTGGGGGTAGGTCTGGGCGTACCGGAGCAGTACGGCTGGGGTGGCCTCGCGCGCGCTACTGGCAGGGTCCCCATCCGCCGAGGACGAAGGCGAGGTCTGTGCCGCTGACGATGCCGTCGCCGTCGATGTCGGTGATGAACGGCCCTTGGCCATCGGTGCCCCATGCGCCGAGGACTGCGGCGAGGTCGACGCCATTGACGGCGCCGTCGTTGGTGACGTCGGCCTGGCACTCGCAGGTGTCGGGCACGCCGTTGGCGTCGACGTCCAGGAGCTGCCCGCGCAGGATCTGCCCGTAGTCGACGATGCCGTCGCCGTTGCAGTCGGCGGACCACTCGATGACGGCGGAGTAGGCGCAGGGCAGGTAGGCGCCTCCCAGGACGATGTCGTACCAGCGCATGTCCTCGGTGACCATCATGAGGTAGTCCTCGCCGAAGCCGCCGAAGTCGTTGGGCTCGGTGGATGCCCAGTTGGTGTAGGCCCACGGCTCTCCGCTGACCCAGCTCCAGGCGATGCCTGGCGGGTTGCCTGGCTCCTGGCGGGCTCCGAGGAAGACGCCGTTGCGTTCGCCCTGGCAGCTCTGGTTGCCTGCGAAGAGCCGCTCGATGAGGGCCTGCTCGGGCGCGGAAGTGACCGTGACGAGGTAGCCGCCGCGTGCAGTGGCGTAGTCGCGCGCCATGGTCCAGCTGGAGACGGTGCCGAATGGCCGCACGGCCAGGTACCAGTGGCCGTTGCCGCCGTCGTCGGCGCGCCACTGGAGGGCATGGTTGCCCACCACACATGGCGCGCCAGCCTCACAGCAGTCAGGAATGCGGTTGGAGTTGTAGTCGGCAAGCTCCCCGCGCGCGACCTGGTCCGCATCCAAGATGCCGTCCGTGTTGCAGTCGGGGCAGGGCGGGATACCACCATCACCCAGAACGAGCAGCGGTGAAGTGGCGGCGTATCCAGGGGTCACTGGGGTACCCAGTGAGCACACGAAGGCGTTGGGGGACTCGTCATGCAGGACCGAAACTCCCGGCCCGTCGTTAAAGCGGAGCATCAACTCGGTATCTGCATCGACCGCAACACTAGTTTCGCATGGAGGAACAAACGGACCTGAGTAACGGGCAACCTTACTGATGCGGAGCCAATCAAGATCTCCGATGAAGCTGGGAGTAGCAGATCCTGGGAACCACCCGGCACCATAGACGAACATGCCGATCGCCATCCATGAGCCAGAGTGATTGCCGAGGCATGAAGCCTGATTGTTCCACTCCGTTACAGGCTGTCCGTCTAAATACAGGGTTGCGACAGAACCGGTTCGTACCCAAGCGAGATGCGCCCAGCGATCGGACAGGCTGGCAGGAAACCCAGCGACGTTCAAGTCACCGCAGTTCATACCGCGGACCATCGAGCCTCGGAAGGATTGCGAGGAAACTGAAACAACTTTGTCCTCAAACGTATCGCGCTGTTCAGAAATGATGGATCGCAACGGTGCGTCGCTCGGGAGCCTAATCACCATCTCGTAGGTGAAATCGAGACCGGGAAAGGCAGTGTTTCCTGCGATTCGAATCGTGTCCGTCGGAAGGGAAAACCGCGCGTAGCCCTGCTGGCCTGTGGCGGG